>CAZEPS010000012.1:0-34735 GCA_964514165.1 uncultured Leptospirales bacterium | reverse complement strand
ATCGAGATGATGATCCGCTCCCACGAGACCATGACGGTGCTGAACAACTGCCAGTGCCGCCAGGCGAAATACCTCATGGGTGAGGAGTGCGAACGGGCCGATAAAAAACTGGTCTTTTTCGCGGGGTACGTTCCCGCCGGGAGCTCCAACCGGATATGCACCTGCTGCGACTGCTGCTGCCACATGCTGGGCCAGATAATCGGGGTCGACCCTGACCTCATCGTGACCCCGCCACGGTATAAGGCCGTGGTCAGCGAGGAGAAATGCGATAACTGCGGCAAATGCCTGGCATCCTGCAATCTCATGGCCCACGGCATGGACGGAAGGACCCATACCTATGATGCGTCACGGTGCATCGGTTGCGGCCTCTGCCTCGGTGTATGCCCCACGGCCGCGATCGACCTGGTTGAAAACCCGGCATACCGGAAACCGGCGAAGAACTTCAAGTGGCTGGCGGTGCGGCTCATGACCTCAAAAATATCAGCCATGGCAAAAGGGAAGATCAGGGAACCTGGGAAAAGAGGACCGACCTCGTTTTATGATACGGTATGACGTTATCCGTGCCGGCAAATGCTTTCAGAACAGGGTCTTCATCTTATAGTCTCCGTAGCCGGGGAAGCGCTTGTGGAGCTGTATCTCCTCCAGTCTCCTCCACACCAGGACATTCAGGGAAAAAACCGGCGCGAGGCAGAGTGAGACCAGGCCGTCGGCGTATAGCGGGTAGCCGAATAGCCAGAGGATGTTTCCCAGGTACATCGGATGTCGGATGAATGCGTAGATGCCGCCGGTGATGAGATCCCCGGTATAATCTTCCAGAGAACGGGTCTGGACCAGGGAACCGGTGAAGAGGAGAACGCCGATTATGACAGCGGCAAGTCCGCAGTATTTCACCAGGGGCGGGAGGTTCATCTTCACCGGATCGAGATCGCACATCCCGAACCAGGAGGCCCAGAGGACCACCATGAAAATGAACATGACCGCGAAAACCAGTTTGTTCTCAGGGTTGACCCTCCCTTTTATCTTCAAGACCTCGTACACGGTCCGTACAACATGGGAGATGATACCAACGGAAAGCAGAATGTAAAATATGTTCATGTATAAATCCTTCTTTTTTTCCTTATTTTAAATGTACATGGGCCCTGTTCAACCACATTTCTGCCAGGATACAGAAACTACTCCTTAATGTAACTCTCAACGCACATTAAAGAAATAACATATCCCCCGCCGCCGAAGGCGGCGGGGGACACTCTTTTTAAAAGCTGAAAAACATTTGACAGGATAGACAGCCGGGTACAATGCATCGTAAATAAGCATCGCAACGGGAATTGTAAAAATAAAATTTCATGGAATTATAGCGCAATTCCCCCGCTTACAATATATTATTTGCATGAGTAACGAGATGGGCCTGCGCAAACCGGAAAAGGACACAAACAACTCAAGAAAATTTTCCCTGGATGAAATCATCCAGACGCCACTGGAGCTGTTTTACTTCCAGGAGACCTACGGGGAATGCCGCAGGAGCTTCAGGACCCTGTGCGAGCTCGCCCGTCTGCGGCACCGGGGAGTGCAGGTTGAGTCACTCCATGTCAAAAGCAGAAAGGACAGCGATCTCACCATTGACTGCTGCTACGTTCCCGCGAGAAGCAGGTACCGGAACCTGGTCATCATGACATCAGGGGTCCACGGTGTCGAGGCCTTTGCCGGGAGCGCGGTCCAGCAGATGTTCATAAAGACCATACTCCCGGAAATGGACCTCACCGAGACCGGGGTCCTTCTCATCCACGGGATAAACCCCTTCGGCTTCAAGTACCTCCGGCGGGTGACGGAGAACAATGTTGACCTGAACCGGAACTTTTACACCGACCAGGGGGCCTTTGAAAAAAGAAAGGAGAACCGCCGGTACCGAATGTTTCACAGCCTCATGAACCCGGACCGGCCGGCCCGGCTCAACATGGTGAAACGGGCACTGCTCCAGGGGAAGACCCTGTATTACGGGATGCGGTACACCACGAAAAAGATCCGCACCGCCATGCTCCAGGGTCAGTACGATTACGAAAACGGAATATATTTCGGGGGCAAGAAATTCGAACAGCAGAAGGAACTCCTGGAACAGCTCCTCATCCGGTACTGCCGGATGTACATGAACGTCATGGAGATCGATCTCCACACCGGGTACGGCACCCGGGGCACCCTGCACCTCTTCCCGAGCCCCATATCGGACCCGTTGAGCCGCCGCGCCTTTGATCGGGTCTTTCTCGGATACGAACTCCTGAGGGACGATGAATCCTACGAGATAAACGGGGACTTCACGGTT
Source organism: uncultured Leptospirales bacterium (assembly GCA_964514165.1). GTDB lineage: Bacteria > Spirochaetota > UBA4802 > UBA4802 > UBA5550 > CAZEPS01. The sequence goes on along the minus strand of CAZEPS010000012.1, from coordinate 32,421 downwards.
TTTATCGGTGGACTGATCCCGATCGACCGGATCTACGTCCCCATTACCTTCGAATACGGCACGTCGGACACCCAGACCATCATCGGATCACTGGCCTCGAGCAGCACCCTGATTTTAGAAAACCAGGCCCATCACTTCGGCTCAATCTCGGACGGTGACAGCGAGGCGATAAAAAAACGGTTTCTCGAAATGTTTTATCCCTCTTCGGAAAAATGGCGGATATCCATCATCCAGTCCACCGCGAAGATACTGCCGGAGATAATTACCCGATTCAACAACCTGCCCTATAACCGGATAACCGGCTCCACCAGGCTCGAGCGTTTTATCAAGTGGATTTTTCTCAAGCTGCGGAGCCGTTTCAGGTCGAGTCAGCCATAACGCTCATTTCCCCTGATAGCAGGAAAATGATGAATTACCCGCCGCGACGATAGATAAAGACACCGATAACAATCCAGGTGAGGCTCAAGAGGCCGATAGGATAGATGACGCTGGGCCCGGTAAACAGGTCGAGTATGATGAAAACGTGCTGATAGGCGTTGATGAAAGCGTTCTGCCCCAGGGGAATGTCAACCTCGTCGGTGAGGTCGATACCCTTCATTGTTTCGAGCCATCCCCGCTTCACCAGGGCCTCCAGGCTGTAGATATGGACCACCGGTGAATAGCGGGCGGCAAGGCGCAGGTCGTCAGCGAACTGCTCAAAGGTAATATCTTTGCGCATGTAGCTCCCGAAAGAGGCGGACCCCCCTTTCAGGTTTTTCGCGTAGAGCTTGATGTTCGCCTCCCCGTAGCCGAGCCCCGAATCCGCGTAAAAGGAGCGATAGAGCATGTAGGCGTCTATGTCTGAGGGGACGTAGGCTATGTGGAACATCTCGGCGATGGAGAAATCCCCGTCCAGGAGATCGTCGAGGATATAAGGATAGTTGAAGGTGCTCACCTCGAACCCGTCCCTCTTCATGCGGTCGATCATCGACGCGTATATCGTGCGGGCCTCATAGTTAGTTATGGGGTCGCGGTTTTTTAACAGGTACCGTATCGTTCCGAGGGTGCCCTTCCCTTTCACGTTCTTCTTCAAGAGCTGTACCGCGTTGTAATCGGGTTCCATGTCCAGCATGATTCCGTGCACTTCCAGGCCGTTTTTTTTCAACCACGACATGAACCTGTCGTAGAGATCCGGCAGTTTTGAGGCGTTATCCGCGCTGTGCCAGTACCCGTCATCCATGGTATGGAGGGGCCAGACCCAGACCCTGACGCCGGCCCTGTTCAATCGCCGGATGATGTCCGCGTTTTCATCGTTGAAGCGATCAACCGCCCGGGAGACCTCGTACCCCCGGGACCGTAAAAGTTTCAAAATACTTTCTGAATAGAGGGTGTCAACCGTGAGACCGCCGGTGTCCCGTTTCTCAGTCTCGAAAATGCTGTTGCCGATTTCGGTAAAGAGTATCACCCTCTGTATTTTTTTCGGTTCCCCTGAACAGCCGAGAACCGCGACACCCCGCCCGTAGGAAAACGCGACGACGATAACAATCAATATTATCAATACGACAAATGACTTGAAAAAAGACCGAACGATTTTCACAGTTGAACTCCCCCATAGTTATTTGTGTGCTTTTGTATAGACCGAAGGGTGATTTGTCAATTTCTTTGTTTCAAGGCATGATCACAACAGGGGATCCTGCTTCTTCAATGCCTGCCTGTCCCTGAGTATTCGCTGACGCTGCTTCTCGAAGAACTCCTCGTCAGCCCTTTCGGCCGCGGTTTCGTCACGGCGGGACAGTCTTCTCTGGAGCACGGTGAATTCAGTGTCGTTGAAAAAAAGGATTTTCCTGCCGTAATCACCGCCCAGGTCGTCGGCAACCAGGTCGATGTTTTCGCCTGTCAAAAACGTTCGGATAAACCTGACATTGCTCTGGGGAATGTCGTCGTAGTCATCCCTGAGGGTGCTCAGTATGCGGGCGCCCCCGAAGGCCTTGGCCCTGAGATTGACCTTTTTCGCCCCGAGTTTCATCATGGCGTTGATGAGAAGTTCCATGGCGTTGAGGGCGTACCTTCCCGAATCCTGGAGATAGTACTCGTCAGGATTTTCGAGTCTGCTCACCAGGAGAAAGTGGTTCATGCCGATGACCCTGTTCACCGGATCGTACAGGCACGCGGACACGCAGGACCCGAGGAGGGTCGAGAGGATCGTGTCCCCCTTGACCGCGTGATACTCCCCCGGATAGAGGACCGTCATATCACGGTTGAATTCGGTGTTAAACTGCTGATACATGGCGCTGGTACCGATAACAATCGCATAAATGATATAACAACACGTATATTTATGTCAATAGTATAAAATCTGTTCAGTGATTAATTGCGGCGGCCCTTTTTGCCTCATCAACCGGTTTTTTTAGTAGACTGGCAGGCATATTTTCATAGAATCAATCCTCATAAGATACTTTTGAAACGATAAATATCTCATCCCGGGAGAGAACAATGACTTCAACCGATACCTATACCGAACTCTGCAATAAAATGATGCTCCCCAACTCGGAAAATCTGAAAGAGATATGGACGCGGCTCTGTGACGAAACAGAATCCCGGTTGGCGGTCCTGCTGCCGGGGACGGCCGATGAGATATCAGAGAAATCCGGCATCGGAAAAGAGGCCGTAGAGGCGATTCTTATCGGTCTTTTCAGGAAGGGGGTCGTGTTTAAATCCCGGAAAGAGGGATCAACACAATATAAACTCGCGAAAAATATCATCCAGCTCCATGACGCCACCATCCCCTGGGAGGAAGCTGACGAGGAATTCTTCGAGCTCTGGAAAAAGACCATGGACGAGGACTTCTCCGGTATGATAAGAGGGCTCCCGGAAGAGGTAAAACTCCCCTCATTTATGAGGGTCATACCGATAAACGAGAACATCGAGACGAAAAACGAGGTACTTCCCTTTGAGGAGTGCCGCCGGCTCATCGATAACTCCACCAGCCTCGCCGTGGTCCACTGCCCCTGCCGTACCAGCCAGAAGAACTGCGACTCACCGGTGGAAAACTGCATCCAGATAAACCGCGGGGCCCAATACGCCCTGGACCGGGGCCACGGCAGGGCGATAACTAAAGAGGAGGCCCTGGACATCCTCAGAAAGGCGGAGGACGCGGGGCTGGTCCACCTGACGGAGAACCGGGAGTACGGAAACGCCATCTGCAACTGCTGCGAATGCTGCTGCGAGATGTTCCGCCTGGCGAAAAGCTCGGCCAAAGAGTGGATACTCTCCCCCAGCCGGTACCGCGCGGCAGTCGACGCCGATGAGTGCACCAGCTGCGAGGCCTGCGTCGAAATGTGCCCGGTGCACGCGATAACCATGGGGGACGTGGCGGTAATTGACGAAAAACTCTGTATCGGGTGCGGCCTCTGCGCCTCCCGGTGCCCGGCAGAGGCGATAACTCTCGCTGAATTCCGCCCGAAAGAACATATCCCCGGGCGGTAAAAACACTACAACGGTATTTCCAGGGAGACGGGCAGGCCGTCCCGGGAATCAAAATGCAGGTTTGCCCCGAGACTCCTGGTGAGCATTTTCACCAGGGAGAGGCCGAACCCTTCCCGGTTTGCCGGATCAAACCCTTCCGGGAAACCGTTGCCGTCGTCATGGACTGAAAGTTTTACTGTATACTCATTCTTTTCGATTGTTATCGCCACATGCCCCTTGTCCCGGCCGTGAAAGGCGTGTTTTATCGCATTGACGAGCAGTTCATTGGTGATGATCAGAATCGGGAACAGGGTTTTGGCGTCCAGCTCGAAATCATCAATCTGTTTACCGATTGTTATATGACAAGTTCAACACTCTGCTTCACTCCGGTTTCAACTGCGGCTTTCAGGGTACCGGAAAAGAGAGCGTCGCTGACCGGGTTCAGGAACTGGCCGAAATTAAAATACTTCAGCTTCGACCGCGTCGTCCCCAGTATGACGGCACCGTTCAGGTTAACGCTGGTTATCATGCCTTTGGGCGAGACGGTGGCGTACCCGCAGGGGGCGAATTCGTAGAGGTCTTCGTATTTGCGGTGCAGGCCAGATAATTTCTCATGGGCGTCCCGCAGTTCCTCGTTCTGGAGCTCCTCTTTCGACGATTCCATCTCCTCGTTGGTGGACTGGAGTTCCTCGTTCGAGGACTGGAGCTCCTCGTTGGTGGATTTCAGCTCTTCGTTGGTCGATTCCAGTTCCTCGATGGTGGACTGGTGGCTTTCCCTGGTGGTCTGGAGCTCGTACTCGAGCTCTTTCACCCGATCGTTATGGACCGTCAGGTAATCCCTGTCCTCATCCACTTTCGCTTCGCCCGTTCCCTTGATATCCACGTCCTCGAAAACGATGAGGAACCTCCTTCTTCCGGTAGATTTTCCACTTGCCGTTCAGGGGCTCATATAAGTTGGTGAACTGGCCTATGGTTTCCGACGTCCCGAGCATGAGGGCCCCGCCCTCCTTCATGGTATAATGGAACAGGGCAAGGAGTTTCTGCTGGACATCGCTGTTCAGGTAGATGAGGAGGTTCCGGCAGCAGAGGAGGTTAATACGGGAAAAGGGGGGATCCCTGAGAACGTCCTGCATCGAGAACACTATCATGTCCCTGATGTCTTTCCGCGCCCGGTAAAAGTCACCTTCCCGAATGAAAAACCTGGAGAGGCGCTGCTCGCTGACGTCCGCCGATATGCTCAGCGGGTAGACCCCTTCCCGGGCCTTCTCGATGGCTTTGTCGTCAATGTCAGTGGCGAACACCTGCACGTTCACCCCCTTCATCTGTATATCCAGGCTCTCCTGGATGACGATTGCCAGGGAACCGGCCCCCCGCCCCGGCGTGTCTTGTTTCATTGTAACAGGTTTTCGACGCGCTTTCAAGGATTAATGGGGGGAACCGCTAAAGTCAAAAAAACACTTTTTATTTTTTATCAATCTTCGCATTAATCAATTTATCAATCGTATTTATAAAATCTTCTGCTTTTTCAAGCCATGTATAGATAACATCCTTTTGAAACTCTTTGAAATCACTGTAATCACCTTCCTGACGTGCGTCATACATTTCAGAATAGAATTTACCGTGCCTTATATCTATGAGTCCGTCCTTAATATAATGTCTATTGAAAATTGAACGTATACCAGAGTGTTTGGAAGACAGATGGCCATCACAAATCAGTAACGCTGAAACGGCATAGAATATCGAGTAGTAAATCCTGTTTACAATTGATGCGGAAGTTGCTTCTGGATAGTAAAGCTTCGCATCAGACAATGTATTTTTTGCTTTTTCTATTCTGTAGCGGGCAAGAGCAGCATGTTCACTTTTCACACATGAACACCTTCACGATTAACATTCCTGTAAAAAGGAATCTCCTGATAGACCGGGGTATTCCATTCAGATTTATTCCGTATTAGTTTACCAAAAACTACATCATATTCAATTTCAATCGGATACGATATATCTGTTATCTTTATTCGGTCTGATTCATTAAGCCCATGGTCGATAAGAATCAAAACATCCAGGTCAGAGTCACTACTTCCTTCACCGCGGGCTTTTGAACCAAAAAGTATTATCTCGGCACCCGGATACTCTATTTGAATTCCTCTCTTCAGCTCTTCAAGCGCCCTTTTCTCGTTTATCTGAAGAGGTAATTCTGTTAAATCAGTTACCGCCATATATGCAATCTCACTACCATGAAATACTGTTTTATGCTTTTTCAATCTTTTTGGTTGTGGAGTATTTTTCGCCTCTAATCTAAAAAAATCCAGATACAACCAGAAAATATACCCTATAAGGGGCTTCAAATAACCGAAGTCCCTTATAGTATGCATACAAACAGGATTACGTCAAGTATATTTGACGAACCGCTATCCCGAATAGGCCCCGGTGTCGCGGAAGAGGCCGTCGACCTGGAGTTCCTCGAGCTTGGACAGGGTCGGCCCCCCCAGGGAGCGGTCCCACCCGGCCCGGGCGAACAGGTCCTTTTCCATGGCCTCCATGTCCAGGGTCACCCCCTTCAGGGGGCCGGCGGCGAGGGGCGGGTTCCCGTAACCGCGGCCGTGCATCTTCGTGTCTTCGGCAGTGATTCCCTCACGCACGTTGAAGGCCTTCCGGAGGTTCAGAATCCTCTCGCCCACGGTGAGGTACTCGTCCGCCGAGAGGCTCCACCCGGTGGCCAGGTTCAGGTAGTCGACCAGGGGGTAAAAGGCGGTCATGGGGCCGAACTCGCAGATGCCGCAGCCGTTGAGGAGCTGCATGTAGTTGCTCGTGCCCAGGTAGAGGGCCGCGTGCTTTTCACCCCTGTTTTTCGCAGAACGGACGGCCCGTTTCACTGTGGGGAAGGTCTTCTTTATGGCCCAGAGTTCCGCGTACATGTCACAGGCGATGGTGTGGCGCCCGGGGGTCGGTTCGCACTGATAGGCGAAACCGTAACCGGGGTCGAACTTCGGGTCGTGCATCGGGAGCTCCTGTCCCCCGGCGTGGACCGCGTACTGCTCTGACCCCTTACCGATAACTGCCGCGGCCTTTTTTACGCCGTCCGCCAGTTTATCCCCGAATCCCTTCCGTTTGATTATCATTTCGGTCAATTGTACAATCTCATCCGCCTTTCCCCAGGAGAGTTTCAGCCCCCCCGTGGTCTGTTCGTCTATGACGCCGTTCTCGAAACACTCGATGGCGAAGGCCACGGCCCCTGCCGCGGAGATGGTGTCAATGCCGGCCCGGTTGCACATCTCGTTCACCTCGATGATCGAATCGGGATCGTCGTTCAATATCAGGGTGCCGAATCCGCAGAGGGTCTCGTACTCGGGCCGGTGGCCCTCGGTGCCGGCGTAGCGGCCTTCCCTGATGTCGAAAATTGCGCCGCACCCGAGGGGGCAGGCCTGGCAGGCGTACTTTTTCTTGTGGTATTTCATCAGGCCCTCGTCAGCAATGGGGGCGAGGCTGTCGATGGGAAAGTCTTTTATGGCCGAGCCGGCCCAGTTCTTCACCGGGGAGTCCCCGACCATGCCGCTGTAAGCGGTGGTGCCGGTGGTGCCGTATTTCTTGAATATCTCTTTGATGAGGGAGGTTTTTCCCGGGACGGATATACCGGTCCTGGCGATGAGTCCGCTCACGAAGTGGAGAATCTTCAGCGTCAGACGGTCGGTGGGATCGGACTTTTTGTACGCGGCGAGGTACTTTTTATTCAGTGCCTTCATTCCTTCTTCGTCGGCAACCGGTATCTTACGGCCGCCCCGCACCGCCACGGCCTTGAGGTTCTTGCTCCCCATGACCGCCCCGAGGCCCGACCGGGCGGCGATTCGCCCGGCGTCGGTCACTATTCCCGAGATGAGTGAAATCTTCTCGCCGCTCTCGCCGATGGAGGCGACCCGGACCTTTTTGTCGCCGAGCATCTCCCGTATCAGTTCTTCCGTTTCAGTGGTGTCCTTTCCCCAGAGGTCGGACCCGTCCTTTATTTCGATATTGTTATCGGTAATGCTTATCCAGACCGGCCTGACGGCCTTCCCGGTCACGAACACGGCGTCGTACCCGGCCCGTTTCAGCTCCACCGACCAGAACCCGCCGGAGTTGGCGTCCCCCCATCCCCCGGTGAGGGGCGACTTGCCGACCACCATGTAGCGCCCCGAGAAGTAGGTCCCGGTGCCGGTAAGAAGGCCGGAGCAGAACCCGAGGTAGCTTTCGGGCGACAGGGGATCAATTCCCGGCTTCTGCCGTTCGATGATCACCGCCGCCCCGATGCCGTAGCCGGTGAGGTACTTCCGGTAAAAGTCGTCCCCCGGTTCGACGGTTTCCACCTTTCCGGTTCCCACGTCGATGATCGCGTATCTGCCCATATATCCACCTGCCATGGCGGCCTCCCTTTGCTGAAAAATTTTTTGACGAAAACCATTATCCGACAATTTCTATCCCCCGGTCGTGAAACATCGATTTCGCGGCAGCGAGCTGTTCAGCATCATAGAAGTTCCTCATTTCAGATTCAGGGCCCGGGGCTGAATCGAGGCCGAGCTGGGCGCACTTGTCTATCCACACCGGATTGTTCCCCAGGAGCGACGCCTTCGAGACGCCGATTTCCCGGTAGAAGCCGATTATCTCACGAATCCGGTCGCCGGAGTCCGTCACCCCCGGTATCAGGGGGGTCCGGGGAAGGAGTTCGGCGCCGCCCCGGGCCGCGATCCCGCTCAGGCGGGTGAAATTATCCAGTATCACGTTATTCGAAACCCCGCAGCGCCGACGGTGCTCGTCCGGGTCGACGATCTTGATGTCCATGTAGATCGTGTCGAGCCACGGCAGCATCAGTTCTTCGAACCGGCCCATGTCGAACCAGCCGCAGGTCTCGAGGAGGGTGTGGATCCCCTCCCCCTTCAAACGCTGAAGCAGCTCGGAACAGAATTCCATGTACAGGGTCGGCTCCCCCCCGGAGAGGGTCACCCCCCCGCCGGATGTCTCGAAGAAGGATCCGTAGGGGACGATTTCCTGTACTATCTCATCAACACTCATTTCAGTGCCGACCCGCCGTAGTGCCGTTGAAGGACAGAGATCGGCGCACCGAAAACAGCCGGCGCAGAGGTCCCGGTCGACGAAGCAGGGGTTTTCGGGTGAAATCGCCTTTTCCGGGCAGGCCTCGACGCAGGTCCCGCACCCGACGCACTTCTCCCTGTCGTAAAAGAGTTCCGGGCCCGGCTTCTGGCTCTCCGGGTTCTGGCACCACTGACACCGGAGGGGGCACCCCTTGAAGAAGACCACCGACCGTATCCCCGGCCCGTCGTCGAGGCTGTTCCCCTTAATGTCTATGATCAGCGGTTGCTTCATTTCATTTATAATCCGTACTCGCTTCTTCGAATGATCTCGAGCTGCAGGTCCCGCTGGAGCTCCACGAAATAGCCGCAGTACCCGGAGACCCGCACCAGCAGGTCGGCGTAGTGTTCCGGGTGGGCCATGGCGTCCTTGAGGGTGTCGGTGTCCACCACGTTGAACTGGATCTGCATGCCCCCCTGCTCAAAGTAGGTCTGCACGTAGCTGGCCATCCGGTCCACCGTCTGCTCGTGGGTGTCCTTTGCCGAGGGCACGATGCGGACGTTAAAGGCGATATTGTTGTCCAGGGTCCGCGGGTTCAGCCGGGCCACGTCGAGGAGGTTGTCCAGCATGTTCGGGGAGGCGCTCGGGCTGGGGGTCAGGCCCGGGGTGAAGGGCTCTCCCATGAGCCTGCCCGACGGCGACGCGCTCGATACCCGGCCGTAGGTGGAATGGTAGTTCATGGTCCACCACCCGGTGGCGTAGTGGCCGCCGCGGTAGTTCTTGTGGCTCTTGTAGATATCGCTCACCAGCTGGGTGACCCGCCGGCCCATTTCCGCCGCCTCGGGCCTGCCGGAGCCGAAACGGGGGACCCTGTTTTTTGTCAGGGCGTGGAGTTTCTCATGGCCTTCATAATTGCTGTCAATGGCCTCTTTCAGTTCTTTGAACGATACGGCCCTGTCGTCAAAGACCAGTTTCTTAATGGCTATAAGGGAGTCAACCACGTCTGCCAGTCCGATGACCGCGACCCCGGAGGAATTATACTTCGCCCCTCCCCGGGTCATGTTTCTCCCCTTTTCGATGCACCCGTCAAGGACGGCGGACATCAGCGGCGCCGGCATGTGCCGCTGGTGCACCTCGCCGAGCTGGTTGTTGCCGATGACCGACTGCTCGAACATGAACTCGCACTGCTTTCGAAAGGCGGTCCAGAACTCCTCGAAGTCCGTGAAGTCGCCGTTTTCGATTTTTCCGGTCTCCTCCCCGAGCTGCCACTCCACCAGGGGATGGTAGCCGTTGTTCAATGCCATCTCCAGGGGGGTCATCAGGTTCACCTCCAGGCTCGAGGTGGCGCTGCAGTGTTTGCCGGGAATCGACGGCTCCACGCACCCGGTGGGGGTCCACTCCCGGATGTCCTCAATCTCCCACCCTTCGTTCCCGCCCAGGGCCTTGAACACGGCGTCGTCGCTGTGGATGCAGGGGGTGGCGCCGGTTATGTAGTTCACCTCGCAGACCCGCTTGAGGAAGGCGCCGCTGGTGACGCCTGATTTAATCCTGGCGTGCATGTTCGGGTCCTGGAGGCCGAGCATCTCGGTCACTTTTAAGATTATGTAGGACATGTCGTTCACGGCGTCCTTCCCGTCCCGGGTGACCCCGCCCACGACGATGGTGGTGTTGGGAGGAGACCCGGAATTCTGCCAGGTCCCGACCTCCGGGGCCGAGATCAGGTGGCTGCAGAGCCGCATGTAGAGGCACCCGATAATCTCGATGACCTGCTTCGTGTATTCCTTTCTCTCAGCCTCTGTTGGCAGTTTCGCGATGTCTTCTTCAAAGCAGGGCTGCAGTATCTGATCCAGGCGCGCCAGCATGGGGCCGTCGTCCATGCTCTCGAGGCCGAGGCAGATGTGCATGATCCAGAGGGCCTGGACCGCCTCGTACAGGTTCCTGGCCGGGTTCTCCGGCACGTGGTCCAGGGCTTCGGCCATCCTTTCGAGTTCCGCCTTCCGGGCCGGGTTTTCTTCGGACTCCGCCTCCCTCCGGGCCTGGGCCGCCAGGTTCTTCGCGTATTCCCGCGCCGCGTCGAGGCCGATCTTCATCGCCTCGAGGGTGCTCTTCTTTTCGAGGTCGGCGTTCTGATCCCGCGCCAGTTCCGCGTCGATCTCCTCCTCGAGGCCCATCAGGCCCCTGACGACGAACTCCCGGTATCCCGGGGAAATCTCGCTCTGGGACACGATCTTCCAGTAGAAGATGGCGAACCACCGGTCCTGAATCTTTGCCCCCAGGGGGTAATCGTACTCGTTTTTCCAGAGCTGAAACAGGTTCCGGTCAGCCCAGAAGGGGAAGACGTGGCGGTGCAGGGTCTGGATGGTCTCCTCGGTGACGGCGTAGGGCTCCAGCTCCCGGGCGTGGCAGGTGCGGAGCTCGCTCCAGAGATAGTGGCCCACAGAGTAGGGGTGGGTCACGGTGCCGCGGACCGGGTTCGGGGTATAGGTGCCGGCCAGGAGATCGTTCTTGCGGATCAGGGCCCGGCGGTTCTTCATCACGTGGTGAAAGGACTCCGCCTTGCGGAGATTCGGCTCCCAGGGTTCGCCGTTTTTCCGGGTCTCGTACCCGTGCTCGACGAAGAAATCGGTAAGGAGCTTTCCGTACTCGGCGGTCAGCTCGATGGTGGTGTTGAAATATTCGTCACGGAAGGATTCGACCCGGGGGAAGTCCTGCAGGCAGTACTCAGGCAGGTAGGGATCGTCGAGCCATTTGACGCCGGGGTCGGCCTTCTCCCCCTTCATCCGCTCCCCGCGCCGCTTCTTCCGTTCGCTCCTGCCGTTGGTCGAAACGTCTTTTGCCAGCCGGCTCGCGGCCCTGCTGTTTGATTTTTTGGATTCCTTATAGGCCTTCAGTTCATCGTTCAAAAGGATGACGTTGAGGAGGTAGAACCAGTAGTATCCCAGGGTCATGTTGCCGTCGATCCACATCCTGCCGGCCAGCATCATGGCGTTCGCCTCGTTCTTGGTGGCGTCAAGGTATTTGCTCACGATCTCGGCGGACTGGAAGTAAAACACGGCATCGGCGTCAGCGGGGATTTTTTCAGTAACGGTGATGGTGCCGTCTTTAATGAGGAACGCCACCTCCACGAGGCCGTCGGCGGATTTCATGCCGATGTCGGCGTTTATCCATCCCCGGGTCCCCATCATCTCTCCCTGGAGGGCGGGACTTGAGTTGTATTTCGCGGCCACGAAATCGAGAAACCCCTTCAAAAGAAGCTGCTGCCTGTTCAGCACCTTCCCCGCAAGGAACCGGGAAATCCCCGACGCCATTTTCGGCAGCCCGGAAATACGGTCCAGGGCGGTAATCTTTCTTCCTTTAAAGGCAATCTCGGTCGCGATTCTGTTCATGATCCTGCTCCTCACAAATGAAATGTTTTTGCTTATACATTTCCCCAATGTTGTATAAAAATATACCGTTTCAATCTGGGATTGTACAGGATGGATAGAGACAGGGAAGTGAAGAAATCGTGCCAGGATGAATTACGGACTATTTCTTCCTGAAATCGGAGGGGCTCATGCCGGTCCATTTCTTGAAGGTCTGCCGAAAGGTGGTGGATTCGGCAAACCCGATCAGGTCCGATATCTGCTCAATGCTGAGGTTCGTTTTTTCCAGATATTCTATGGAAAGCTCGGTGCGCACCTCGTCCAGGAGGGCCTGGTAGGTTGTTCCCCGGTCCTGGAGGCGGCGAAACAGGGTCCGGGGGCTGATATTGAGCCTCTTCGCCGCCTCCTCGGCCTTCGGGAAATGGCCGGTCGATTCTATGATTATGGTGCGGATGGAATCAACGAGTTCGTCCTGCGCCTCCAGGTTCTGGATGAGGCCCTGGCAGAACTTCTCGCAGATCTCCTTCAAACTCGGATGGCCGGTGATGGTGGCCATGTCAAGATAGTGTTTTGAAACGACAATGGCGTTTGTATCGGCGTTGAACCTGACCGGGGCCCTGAACATTTCGCCATAGAGGCCGGCGTATTCCGGCGGGGGATAGGAGAGGGTAATCTCAACGATGTCAAGGCTCTTCTCGAAAAGCACCCGTGTCGCCTCGTAGACCGTGGAAATGAGTTCCTCGACCGCGTACCTCCCCAGCCGCGGGTCCGGGTGCTGAAAGGCCGGTTCGATCTCCCAGGTGAAGTTGCCGTCGTCAACCCGGTAGGAGAAATGCACCAGGGCCCCGATGAGCTCCCAGTACTTGTACGCGGCCTTCAGGGCCTCCCGGGCGTTTGAGCTGCTCAGTATGGCGTAGCCCCATATGCCGTGCTCCTGGAGGCTGAACCACCGGCCGATTTTCAGCCCCAGGGCCGGCTCTCCGGTCTTGTCCAGGGCGTTTGTCAGCACCCGGAGATAGTCCCCCATGGTTACGGCCGCCTCCTCGTCATAGAGCCATGCCGCGTCAAGACCGGTCCCCTCGAACAGATCACCGGGCTCGAGCCCGAAATGGTGCATCTGCCGTATAAACCACTTGACGCCGAAGGCTGGAATTATCGTTTTCATAGTTATTTATTGTTCACATTAAGAAAAGAACAAACATAACTATAATTGCCTGAAGAAAATACACAAATAAAAAATTAGACCCTGTCTTAAAAATACTCAACACCAGTTGTATAAATTACTGTCATTGCGAGGCTATCTATGACAGCCGAAGCAATCTTACTTAATTGTTAATTATACCATTGATTTTTCATAAATATAGCGTTATATCAAACTATTCCAAGAGATTGCTTCGCTTCGCTCTCAATGACAAATAATTTTGAGATAACTTTTACATAAAATACAGTTTCTCACTTAAATATTTTTGATGAATCCCGTATTAAATAACGCTTGATTATGAATATAGAATAAGAATGATAGGTATCGGTAACAATCGATAACTATCGAGGTATTGTACGGTGAACAGACTCGACTCAGCCCTGGCCGGCACCCCGTTAAAAGACTTCACCTGCGAGGTGAACTGGCGGGCGACAATGAACTACAGCGCGGCCCTTGCCGATAACAATCCCCGGTATTTCGACGACGAAAGACCGGCTGGTATCATCGCCCACCCCATCTTCCCGGTGGCGGTGACCTGGAACATCCTGGGGTGCCTGGCCGATTTTATCGATAGTGCAAATTTCCCATTGGAGCTGATTCCCCGGCAGGTGCACCATACCGAACACCTTGAGCTGCACCGCCCCGTTACTCCCGGAATGAAGCTGACCATAGGGGGTATGGTGGCCGCCATCCTCCCCCACCGGGCCGGGACCCGGGTCATTTTGCGTCTGGACGCCGAAGACGGGGAGGGGCCGGTATTTACCGAGCATATCGGCGGCCTTCTCCGGGGTGTTGAGTGCGCAGGAGGGGGCTCCGGGGAGGAAAATCTTCCTTCTGAGCCGAAAAACACCGATAACAATCGGTTACTATGGGAAAACAGGGTACGGATCGACCCCCTCCTCCCCTTTGTGTACGACGGATGCAGCGACATCTTCTTCCCGATACACACCTCGAAGAGATTCGCCCGCCAGGTAGGGCTCCCCGGCATCATCCTCCAGGGCACCTGCACCCTGGCCCTGGCGGTCACGGAAATCGTAAACCGTGAACCCGGCTCTGACCCCTCACTCGTCAAAGCCGTGGGATGCCGCTTCACCGGCATGGTGCTCCCGGGGGATGAAATATCCGTTCGCCTTACCGGCAAAGAAAGAGGAAATCTCTTCTTTGAGGTCATAAACGGCAGGGGGGAAAAGGCCCTGAGCCGGGGACAGATAAAAACTGTTTCAGTATAACATTCACATGAGGGTACATCTAACAATTTGATTTAGCCTTGATTAATCAAGGCTAAATCAAATGTAAACCAAAATACGCACCCAAAGAGGAACCTCTTGTTTAATTAATAGAGGTTCCCATAATAAAGCCGGGTATCCGGCAGATACGGGGGAATGAAATGGAAAATAAATGGACAGCGCTGCCGCTTCTGAACGATCACGTGGCCTACTGGGCGAAAAAGGCCCCGCACCGGGAGGTGATGATCCAGCACGAAGACGAGAAGAAGGTCACCTATAAGAAATTCGACTCCCTTATCGATTTCTTCGCCCTGAAACTCCTGGCCCTGGGCATCAAAAAGGGAGACCGGGTCGCGTCCCAGCTCGCCCTCTTTCCCGAGCATGTAATCTTCATGTACGCCTGCTTCAAAATCGGCGCCATCTTCGCCCCCCTGGACCTGCGCCTTAAAGAGGACGAGGTGGTGAGGGACCTGAACAAGATAAAGCCGAAAATCTTCTTCTTCCTCGGGAAGACCCCGGTCATCGATTTCACGAAGATAGGGGAAGCGGTCAGGGACAACTGTCCCTACATTGAACATCTGGTCCAGTTTACCCCGGACCCGAAACCGGGTGACATCATCGACGGGGCCGTATCCATCACCGACTTCATGAAGAAGAGCGAACTGTTGATGCTGAAGATAAAAGACATCTTCACCGGAAGCCTGAAAAAGGCGTACCGGGATATCGACAAACGGACCCCGTCCCTCATCATCTATACCACCGGAACCACCGGTGAGCCGAAACCGGCCCTCCTCTGTCACGAAAACATCCTGGCCCAGAACGAGATCCTCTTCCAGGGGACCGGCCTCTCGGAAGATGACCGGGTCCTCATCAACCTTCCCCCGAGCCACGTGGGATGCGTCACCGAGCTCTTAATGACCACGGTGTACGGCGGCGGCACTTCTGTCTTTCTCCGGGTCTTTGACGTTAAACTGACCCTGGAGGCCATCGAGAAATGGAAAATCACGGCCCTGGGGCAGATCCCGACACAGTTCCGCATGCTCTGGAACCACCCCGATTACGATACGTACGACCTCTCAAGCCTCCGGTTCGTGGCATACGCCGGCTCCGCCGTGGACGTGGAATTTTTAAAAAAGCTCGCCACCATGGCACCCCGTTTCGGCACCGGCATCGGCATGACCGAGAACGCCGGGTTCGCCACCTTCACCCCCGACGGCATCTCCATCGAGGAGATGGCCGGGCAGGTGGGGCGGTCATTCCCGGAGATTGCCCCGGTAACGGTGCGAAAGCCGATGAACAACGACGGCACCGCCGGTGACGAACTCCCGGACGAAAAGATCGGTGAAATCTGTTACCACCCACCCATCGTCTTTCTCGGGTACTACAACCAGCCTGAAGAGACCGCCCGGGCCATTTCAAAGGAGGGGACCCTCTACACCGGCGACCTGGGCTATTTTAAGGACCTGGGTTCCTACCGTGCCCTCTACCTTTCTGGGCGAAGGAAATTCGTTATCAAACAGAAGGGGTACAACGTGTTCCCCTCCGAGGTAGAGGATTTCATCGCCTCAATCGATGGGGTCGACATGGCAGAGGTGGTGGGAATCCCCCATACAATATTCGACGAAGGAATCTTCGCCTTTGTCAGGGTCAAAGCCGGGTCAACATTGACCCCTGACGCTGTCATGGAAGAGTGTAAGAACATCGCCGCGTATAAGCGTCCCCAGCACGTGGAGATCTGGTCATCTGACCGGGACTTTCCCCTCACCCGGAGCACCAAGGTGGACAAGATCGTACTACGGGAAACGGCACTGGAACGGGTTAAGGAGCTTCGAAAACAGGGGGGATGGGACGCTGGCTGAAGAACACCGATAACAATCGGTGAAAATCCTTGATTTTATATTCATACTGTGTATAAGGGTGCAAAAAAGGAGTTTTTTATGTATAAAATAGTTTCATTAAGAATGTTGCGATTTGCTGTTGGTCTATTTTTTATTATACTTGGTCTGGCAGGAGTGCTGCCTTCGGTCGAGGAAGGGATCTTCACTCTCACTGGCAAGTACTCCAACCTGGAAGCGTTTTTCGGTATTATTGAGATCCTGTGCGGTCTAATCCTGGTCGCCGGGCTTTTCACCATCCTGCCGAGAAATGTAACCAGTATTGCCGGAATCGGCATTTTGATTTTCTGGGGCCTCCGGGTCGTCCTGACCAGGTTCATATGGGGACTTAATCCGGGAATGCCCTGGCTTTTGGCACTGGCATGCGAACTGATTATCTTTTTCGCAATTCTCGCAGTTTATCAGGCCTACGAGTGATGTAATGAACTACTTTTAAACCCTGCTTATAACCAGGTTCTCCAGGTTCTGGATCTGCTCCTGAAGAGACCTGGTCGAATTGAGCAGGTCATCGGCCCCGTGCATCACCCCTTCCATTATCTGCCTCAGATAGTCGATTGACCGTGCCACCTCGGCCATGGTCTTCTCCTCTTCGGTCGTGGCCTGGGTGATGTCGTGGGACCCCCGGGATATGGCGTTCATGTGTTCCTGGATGGTTATGGTCAGCACCTCCTGGTTTTCGCACAGGCCAAGGATCGTGGTGACCGCGGCCCCCACGTCGGTGACCGCCTTTCCCAGGTCCATGATAATGTCGGAAGACCGCATGATGACCTCGGTCTCGTTCTCGATATTACCGACCGTGTCCTGGATGTGCTTCTGAATCTCCTTGGCCTGCTGGATCGACCGGTCGGCGAGTTTGCCGATCTCCTCGGCCACGACCGAAAAGCCGCGTCCGTGCTCCCCGGCCCGTGCCGCCTCAATGGCCGCGTTAAGGGACAGGAGGTTGGTCTGCTCGGATATTTCGTTAATGATCTCGGTGATCTCGCCGATGGCGCTGGAGGATCCCTTGATGAGCTCCATGCCGCGCACTATCTGGTCGAGGCTCTGGCGCGTGTTGCTCGCTTTCTGTTCGCTCTGGCTTGAAAGATCAGCGGCGTTGCGCGCGGCCTCGGTTATCTTCTCCAGGGAGTTGATGTACTGCTGCAGAATTTCCGCGTTCTGATTGATAGTGGCGTCCTGGTTCTTGACGTTGTTCGCGATGGTCTCGATGGACGCCGAAACCTCCTCCACCGACGCGGAAGTCTGCTCAAGGCTCCCTCCCTGCTCAGTCATCTTTTCCTGGAAACTGGTTGCCGTGTTCTTCACCTCGTCGGAGAACCTGGTGAGCTCCCGCACCGAAACCTGGATCTTTTCGAGCACGTCAAAGAGCCTGATGTTCTTCTTCTCGACGTCGATCATGCTCAGCTCCAGTTTCTGTGCCACAAGGATTATCCGCTCGGTAAGGACTATACCGAAAGAAATGAGCATGGCCGTGTACCCGACGTTTATCCAGTAGAGATCTTCCCGTATGACCGTACCCATGAGGAGAATATCATGGATGAGGCATGTGAGAAACACGAGGTACGCGATAAATACCGGGGCGGCCTCGCGCCGGTTCTGGACAAAGGCACGGACGATGATTACCCCCCAGGCAACCTGTACGGCCGTGCCGAACCCCCCGACTGCCAGCGGCTTCCACCCCTCGGAGATCGGGTTCTCCGCGGTGGCGGTAACCGATATGATGACCCCGGCCAGGGAGAAGAGGAGTACCGCGATAGAGAGGGGCCGCGATTTAACGGTATACAATTCCTGAAGAAAAAAATAGATGAGGCCGATCTCCACCGACATAAGTGAATAGAAGATGATCTCCTTGACCTGGAATGGCATGAAAAAATCAGGTGAATAGAAATGAAGCGAGAGCGCGCTCCAGAGAAAACTGATGATGCCGAAATAGAGGGCGCTCCTGTTCTCACGGTTCACCAGGAACTGGGCTAACATGAAGAGCGACACGATAAAGGTGATGGCACCGGTGGCCATCGGTATATACTGGGCCAGGAACCTGTTCTTGAAGGTAAGGTTTTCTATGCTGCGCTTGTCCCCGATGTATATCCGGCTTTTCATGACTACCCCGAGCTGGGCGAAGGTGCGGATGGCGATGAGGTTTTTCCCCTCCCGGAGAAACTGCTTCGGGAGCCAGTACTCCCTGTCAACATTCCATGTCGACAGCCTGTCCTGGTCTTCCCGGCCGGTCTGCCCAATCGGCATGCCGTTCAGGTAAGTGGTATCGCCCTCGCTGATCTTGCCGATGTACACGGCGATTTTCCGGTCCCGGAGCCCCACTGGCACGGCAAATTCATTTCTGAACCAGACCACCTTTTCCCGTGACTTCTTTACGCTCACCGGCAGGTCAATGGTCTTCCAGTCTGAATCGTCCAGACCCGGAAGCCGGTTCTCTTTTTTATCGGTGTAACTGTACTTCCATCCCTTTGAGATGTCGATGATTTCATTGCCGAAACAGGCCGCGGATATCGAAAGGAATATGAGGGCACAGAGCAGTGTTTTTAATTTCATATACTAATTCCCTGGCAATATAAATTAGTGACTGGGGATATATTTTTCTGATAATTGACGAAAGTCGGCATCCAGTTCCCTGTCCGGTATGTACCACACCGGACAGGGAATATCAAGTAAAAAACTGCAGTACCGGTATTCATGCAGTATGTTGCTTGAAAAAATAAAAGGCACTATAGAACATGAATAAAAAACAACGCTCTAATTCTACAGGAGGAAATTCATGAACCAGCCGGAACTCACCCAGCAGGCACTGGGAATCTTACGGAACGGCGAGACCTTCCAGTGGTATTTCATACCGCTCCTCGCTTTCGTGGTCTACATCTACTTCAACGAGTATTCGAAAGGAAACTGGAAAGGGATAGCCGCCGGCCTTTCCCTCTACATGGTGCACTGGCTCTACGAAATCGCCAACGCCCTGATACAGTACTTTTCGGGGCACGCCCTCTGGACCGTGCCCGCCGGCACCAGTTACCTTCTCCTCATCGGCGTCGGGTGGGAGCTCTCCATGATGTTCTCGGTGGCGGGGCTCATCTTCTCGAAGATACTGCCCGAAGACCCGAAACTGAAAATTCTCGGGATCAATAACCGGGTCGCATTCGCCATCGGCAACGCGGCATTCTTCTCGGTGTTCGAGATCTTCCTGGCCAGCACCCCGGCGTTCCACTGGGTGTACCCATGGTGGGGGGCCTTCCCGGTCTTCATCACCACCTACATACCCTTCTTTCTGGCGGCGTTCTTCGCCTGCGACTGGAAGCCGAGAACGCAGAAGATTTTTATCGGCGGTCTCTTCTGCCTGAACGCGGTGCTTCTCATCGTCTTCGCCGGCATACTCGGCTGGATATAGTTCCAATATGGCGCCCCGCTTAAACGGGAGAGGGGCGCCATAAATTATCCGGCGTTTCCCTATTCTCATTGACGTATTCGGCTTCATTGCAGTAGACTGCACCTGCGGGTATTAGCAACTAATGGTTCACATTATTACAATACCATTAGACTTGTTGCAATAGTCACTGTCATTGCGAGGCTGTCGTAGACAGCCGTGGCAATCTCTTAAAAAAGTACCGAAAATCATTGCATTATCATGTAATGGAAAGGTTTAATCAAATTATTTTGTGAGATCGCTTCGTCGTCCCGGCTGGCCGGGACTCCTCGCGATGACATTAGAACTAGTTTTGCAACAAGCCTATTAATTTCTCATAGATATACCATGCCCATGAGGTGTAACCAGCATGATGAGCAGATTGTCCAGATTCTTTCTCAGCAAATACGTCAACAGGGACTACCAGGACCGGCAAAAGGCACTGTTCGTTATAATTCTTTCACTGAGCGGGTTCTTTATTCTCTTCATAAGCATCTATGCCACTGCCATAGTCCAGGAAAAAGGCTTTTTAAGCCCTGCGGTTCTCGCCCTCTTCGTGGTTGATACTGTTATCTTAATATCGCTTGTGATAACCAGGATGGGGTATAATCTTATCGCTGCACATATCTTTTCGGCTGTTGGGATGGTGGGTGTATGGTTTACCATGTTCAGTACTACCGGGGCAGATAACATTACTGTGGCAGTTGACACCATTGTATTTGTGTTCCCTTTGATCGCCGTAGTGACCGTTACCCTGAACAAGGGATCCGTAGTTTTCTATTCAATCATTAACGCGGTTCTCCTGATCGTGTACGCCATGTATTTCCGATCAATCGGTTTATTCAGCACAGACCTGGTTGCCGACCTGCTCTCGGATGGTATCATCAGTATTGTCCTGGTTGGAATCAGCAGCTATTCGTTCCTCAACATCAGCGGCAGGGCCCACGACATGGTGGAGAGGTCGAGGGAAGAGAGCGAGCGCAGCGAAGATCACATCAGGAGCATACTGAACAAGACCACCAACGTGGCCGAGAACCTGGCGGTGACCACGGACGAGTTGTCGGTGACCGCCGACTCGTTTTCGAACAACGCCCAGACCCAGGCCTCGTCCCTGGAAGAGATAACCGCCACCCTGGAAGAGGTCACCTCCGGTGGCGAGGGAATTCACACCATGGCCCGGACCCAGGCCGAGCTGACCGAAAAGGTCCGTGAAGAGATGACGACCCTCCACGGAATCGTGAAAAACGTGGTCGGCCAGATGGAGAACGCCCTGTCGGTTCGGGACAGGCTGAACGAGATGATCGAGAAATCGAAGACCGAGATCCAGGAGACCCTGACGGTCATGAAAAGGGCCACCTCCCGTTTCAACGAGGTCCAGGACACGGTGAACATCATCCAGGACATATCCGACCAGATAAACCTGCTTTCATTGAACGCCGCCATCGAGGCGGCCCGGGCAGGGGAACACGGCCGGGGCTTTGCCGTGGTGGCCGACGAAATAGGGAAGCTGGCCGAAAACACCTCCACCAATGCCAAGACAATCCAGGAGCTCTTTGCCGGGAGCAGCGTGGAGATCGACCGGACCTACAGGAGCCTGGAGCTCTTCATCGAATCGTTGAACCCGATGATCGAGCATATCTCCGAGTTCAGTAAAATGGTGGACGTTGCCAGGGGGATGTCCATGCAGGACCTCCAGATGAACGAGCAGAACCGGGAGTTTCTGGAAAAAGTGCTCGGCGAGGCCGAAAAGATCGTGGCTGCCACGAGCGAACAGAAGAACGCCCTGGAGGAGGTCTCCCGGAGCATCGGCATACTGAACAACACGACCCAGGAGATCACCGCCGGTTCCGAGGAGATGGCCGGCACCTCGAAGAACATTTCGGTTTCAGCCCAGGAACTGATGGAGCTCGCGAAACAGGAAGATAGGGCCCGCGATGAGGATATGGAAGACTGAAGAAACCCTTGACGGCCTGAGGGAGCGGTCCCGGAACACACTGGTCGAACATGTGGGCATCGAGTACCTGGAGATCGGCAACGATTACATAACGGCCCGGATGCGACGATGAAGACCGGCTCGTGTGCGTTTTGAAGATAACCCTGGCTATCCTCGACATGAAAACCTGATAAAATAACAGAAGGGCACATCTAAAAACCAGCATGTACAATTATCCTTATAATTGAACATGCTGGTTTTATCAGCCTTTGCGCACACAAGGGGACTTCAAAAACATAGTTTTTAGAAGTCCCCAGAATTCGGTGAGAAAGATTCGATAATACTTCCTTGACACAGCCTACCGTTAATGATACATTAGAAATATTAAAAAATAAGGAGGATTCCTATGGCGGAAGGCGGTTTTGATTTCAAAAAATTCATTGATGATTCAATGGAGGTCATCACTGCACCAAAAGAATATTTTACGTCAATGCCGAAAGAAGGGGGATTCATTGAGCCGATAGTCAAAGCGGTGATTTACGGTCTCGTGGCGGGCATTATCACCTTTATCTGGGGGGCGCTCAAATTGTCCGCGGCATCGGCAATGTTCGGTGGAGCGGTCGGCGCCATGGCCATAGTTGGGGGTCTTATCGGTGCCATTATCGGGCTGTTCATCGGCGGTGTCATTGTTCTTATTCTATCGGCCATCGGCGGAGGGAGCACCAATTACGAGGCCAATGTACGGGTGACGGCGTCACTCATGGTCATGTCGCCGGTAAGCGCCCTGTTCGCGTTCACCGGGGGCCTCAATCTCTACCTGGGCGCCATTGTCACGCTTCTGATCTCACTCTTCGGCATCTGGCTTCTCTACAACGCCCTGGTTAACGCCCTGGGGGCAAAAGAGGGGGCTGCCAAGGTTATCTCAATAATTCTTGCTATTTTCCCGATTATTTTCCTGATAAGCACCCTCACCTGCCCGCGTGCTGCCAATACGTACATGAAGGGCGGTACCAGGCAGCAGCAGGAGGCCATGCAGGATTTAATGAAGCAGATGGAGAAGATGCAGAAACAGCAGCAGTGATTTTTGTAATTTTTTCTTAGAGCATGTATTAACAGCCAGTAATAATAAAAAAGAACCGGTTAACGCCGGTTCTTTTTTATCTTTCGCGCCAAAAAACATACATGCTATTTCCCATGAAGCCACTCTTCTGCCTCCTCAACAGCGAGGAAACCCCTGAAGTTGAAGCCCCGGTTGAACGAGACGTCCTCCCAGAACTTCAAACGCCCGGGGCTCTGACCCCTGCTGACCACCGCCACCTTCATCCTGCGAATTTCAGGGGGGAGTACGGACCCGTATTCCCTGCTTGACGAGTAAATGTCAACGAGCTTCAGCCGCGAATCAACTTCCCTCTCGTCAATAATGACCCGTGCCGGCCTGTGTTCATCATAGACAGCAACCAGCTTGTTGAGATAGTCGAGCTGGTCCTGCTTATGCCTGAGCAGACCGGAGACACGAACATACAGGTACTCTCCCCGATCGATGACTTCTTCTTCGGTGCTCAGGCAGGCGCGGGATTTCAACTCCTTTCCTAGTAAAAACACTGACAGGAATACTGTTTGACAGGAACGCCGCCCCGGCGTTGAATCGATACAGGCGAGGTGAGACATGAATGACGAGTGCAGAAAGAAATCCAACCCGGAATACACGGAAAAAATAGTCGCAATGATGCGCAGCTTCAAGGGGAAAAACGTCGGAAAGGACTTCCCCTTTGAATCGGTGACCAAATGGCTCGACGGCAAACTCATCTCCCTGGACCGGGGCGAGGTTGTGCTGGAATTCACCGTGCGCCCGGAGATGACCAATCCGGCGGGATTTTTCCACGGGGGTATCCAGTGCGCCATGCTCGACGACGCCATCGGCCTCATCAGCGCCACCCTCGGCTATGACACCGCCATCCTCTCCATTGACATGCACATGGACTACCTGGGCACCTGCAAAAAAGGGGAGACGGTCACCGCCCGCGCGGTCATCGAGCGGGAGGGGGCGAACGTCATCCACGCGTCCGCCGTTCTCAGGAAAGAGGACGGGTCCCCGGTGGCAAAGGCCCAGTCGAACCTCATCATCTCGGACCGGCCGGCGGACTACATATCCTTCATGAAATAACCGGGAGGCTGAAAATGAGAGACGATTTTTTCAAGGGGATAAAGCAGTGGGAGATTGACTTCAACGGCTTCACGGGAAAGATGCCGATCTTCTACTACGATAACACGTCCATGACGGCTATTTACACCGCCTCCACGAAACGGGTGAAGAAACTCCTTCCCGACACAAACATGCGACCTGTCGAGATGTTTCCGGGCCGGTGCCTGGTGGCCTTCACCGCCTTCGAGTACCGGAAAACCGACATCGATCCCTACAACGAGTTCAGCGTCGCCTTTGTCGTGACCTACGGAAAGACCCAGGTGCCGGGGCTGACCTCCCTCGTCCAGCTCATGAGGCACAGGTTTACCGCACACGTGTGGCAGCTCCCGGTGACGACCGAGATCGCCCGTATCGGGGGGGTACAGGTGTACGGGTACCCCAAGTTCATCGCGGACATCAGGTTCGAGCGGAGCGCCGGCTCCCTGGCCTGCACACTCGCCGAGAACGACACCACTATCCTGACACTCAGGGGGAAGGCCCTGCCGGTGAAGAGGGGAAAGGGGTACCGGTACGTGACCTACTCGGTTTCCGATACCATACCCCTGGTGGCGAACGTCCTCATTGACCCGGTGGAGTTCGCCCAGTCCATGAAGGGAAGTTCCGCCGAGCTGGAGCTCGGCCGGGGCCACCCGATTTCCGAGACCCTGAGGGACATCGGCCTCGGGAAAAAGCCGGTCATCTACCAGTACATGCCCCAGACCAGGGCCATACTCTTTGCCGGCAGAAACCTGACAGATAACTGAAGAGGAGATACCAATGTCAAAAAGACCGGCCTGGTGGCTGACAGTTCTGGCGAAAATCTGGCCCATTACCTGGAAGAGCGCGAAATGGACAAAGTGGCCCGTGGTGGGAAACCTCGTCACGAAAATCCTCCTCCCCACCTTTTCGAAAAAAAATCTCAACATATCGTACATACCGATCAATGTCGATTCGGAGGGAGCGGTCTCGACCTATATGACTAAAGAAATCGTGGAGGAGCTTATCCGCCGCTCCGCCCACCGTGTCATCATCAACCGGTGCACCTGCCGCGACGCGAAGCAGTGCGATGACCACCCCGTAGACTACGGCTGCACCCTTCTTGGCGAAGGCACGAAGGAGATTGACCCGCGGATAGCGCGTCACGTCTCTGTTGAGGAGTCAATCGACCATTTTCATAAAACCCTGGACAACGGGCTCATCCCGATGATCGGGAGGGTGAAGATCGACAACTACATCTGGGGTGTCCGGGACCGGGGCAAGCTCCTCACCATCTGCCACTGCTGCCGGTGCTGCTGCACGATCCTGAACTCGGGAAAGTACCTGCCCGGGGAGGCGGCGAAGTCCATCGTCAGGCTCCAGGGTCTTACGATACATGTTGACCACGATAAGTGCATCCGCTGCGGACAGTGCGTGGAGGAGTGCTTCATGGGGGCCATCTCGATACAGAATGGAAAAATCGTCCACGACATGGACCTCTGCAAGGGGTGCGGCCGGTGCGTGTCCGTGTGCCCGGAGAAGGCCACCGCCGCTGAAGTTGACGATATCGACGAGGCCATCGACGAGATAATGGGCCGCATCAGGGAACGGATCGATTTTGAATGACCATGTCAGTATCAACCTTATGCGGTTATAAAATAATTGACTTTTTCTGAAACGGGATATAATCTTTGTACAGGGACCCGGGGCACTGTTCCATAAAACATATAAACCCCGATCATTAAACTCATATTCAATTCGCCCATGCGTATAAGAGCAGACAGGTATGTATCGCAGTACTGTCTGTTCATAGACCAGAAGTTATATCAATAATATTTGTCATTGCGAGCGAAGCGAAGCAATGATAGTTACCTATACAACAACTCTTGCGTATTTTTGATACAGGTTCTAATGGTGTTAACAATTCACACATATCACCGGGAGGTAACCCATGGCACGAAAAAAAGGCGCGGCAAAAACCTCTTCCGAGGTCGTGTACATCAGGAAGTGCGATACCTATGACCGGTCGAAAATCGAGGCCATTGTCCTCGAGGGGATGAAGGCGCTGAAGTACTCCCCGAAGGGAAATGTTTTCGTGAAGCCGAACGTGGTCTTCGCCAACAAGGTCGAGACCTTCGGCGACGGTGCCTGGACCCATACCGCCTTCGTCGGCGGGTCCCTCCTGGCGCTCTCGCGGTCTGAAAGTATCAACCGGATTGACATGGGGGAGAACGCCGCCGTCGGGTTCCCGACCCGGCTCTGTTATAAGCATTCCGGCTACCGTGACGAGATAAAACAGGTAAAGAAAGACGCCGGGTGCGGGGTCGGCATGTTCTGCATCGACGAGGAGAAGCGGGACACCCGCTTCATCGGCGGTGTCGTGCACGACACCCTGAGGGTGAGCCGAAAGATGGCGCGGGCCGATTCCATGGTCTACCTCCCCAGGCTCAAGGGGCACTGCGTGTGCAACATGACCGGGGCGGTGAAGCTCAACATCGGCATCTGCAGCGACGATGAGCGGTCGATACGCCACGACTTCCTCCTGAATGAAAAGATAGTTGACCTCCTTGCTGTCGGGTATCCCGATTTCATCGTCATGGACGCCATTGACGTGGGCATCGGTAACGAGGCGTTTCCAGCCACCAGGAACGTGGGCCTCGTCATCATGGGGACCAATCCCATCGCGGTCGACCTGGTGGGGGCGCGCCTCCTGGGGCTGAAGATCGACGAGGTCCCCTATTTAAAGATAGCCGTTGACCGGGGATACACCCCGAAAAGCCTGAAAGACGTTACCATAAAGGGGGATCTCAAAAGCATAAAAGAGATCGACGCCTGCGCGAAGAAGCTCCAGCCCTATGACGATGAATTCTACCGGTGGCAGGACGTGAACAGAGAGCTGGAACGCCTCAATTCACCGATTCGTTTCTATTCAGGGCCCTATAACAAAAACGTCGGAGCGATGTGCGAAACCGGGTGCATCATGGGCCTGAAGATGTTCCTGAGCGGCAACGAGAAATACGGGGGGGCTGAATCCTTCGCCACGGCAAAACCGGTGGTGTTTGTTATCGGCCAGTACGACAGGACCATAGACGCCGCCGGGGAAGAAGTCTTTCTCATAGGGAGCTGCGCGGGCGCGGACATAATTAACGCGAAAAAGATAACCCGCATCGACAAGTGCTTTACCACCGCTTCGGACATGAACCTTGCTATCGGGCACAAGCTCGGCATGCCGGCCATAACGCGAAACCTTCCCTTCATGCTCGAGCTCGCCGGAGCGATGAACAGGGCCTCGTTGAACAAGCTGATCAAGGGGCGCTACTTCCAGGACATCGGCACCTTCGCCTACCGGCATTTGCTCAGGAGGCTGTGAGCCTGGGAATAAGCCGTAATTATTCACACTGGCATTGAACTGCTCATTGCGTCGGCCATGAGCGGCTACGCGGTCCCGGGTGCCGGCGTTTTCTCTCTGCGCCTGCATAAAACACCTGTCTGAAACATTCCGGCATTTTTTCACGCGCGGGCCCTGTTCAGGCGCGCCGCCTTTGTAATCCGCGAAAACAACTGCACCGATAAATAATCGTGAACAATAATCAGGAAAAAACATGCAGTCTTTACACCAGAAACCCACCGGTCCCGAAAACGATCAGCCCCTGGGCAAGCAGGTAGGTCACCCAGGGAACCTGGTACTCGAAACTCGGATGCCGCCCGTAAATCGTGGTCTCCCCCATGACCGCGTCAGACAGGAGGAAAAACAGCGCCCCGGCGGCAACCGCGTACCAGAACCCCCCATGGACAATGGCGGCCGAAAGTGCGACCGCGGTCATGGCCCCGAGGATGAAACCGTATACCAGGGCCCCGTACATTATTTTTTTCGGCCTCTCCGGGTTGTACACGCGGAACCTGAATACCACGGCGGGAAAAACGATGAGGGCCCCGAGAAAATAATACAGGTAGCCGTCAGAAACCAGTTCCCCGGCAGGAACAATGGTGAGGAACGCCCAGATATAGAAAACCTGCGCTATGAAAAAACTGATAATCCCCCCGAAAACCGGCTCGTCAAACTTTTCCTTTATTTTCGGAAACTGCAGGTTAAAAAGGTCCCCGATAAAGGAGAAGGATATCCCCAGCGGTATGAGAAAACGCGCAGCGCTGTCGCCGAAATTCATGAACACGATCCACGCGTACAACACCAGCTGGAACGACATGGCGAGGTAGGCCCCGCGGCAGAAGGGAAGCCTCTCATCCGGGGCCTTAATCTTTACAAGGGTAAGCCAGTGAATAAAAAAGGACGCCCCGATTGTTATCGGCACCAGGGCCAGCAGAAGCAGTGTCGAGTTCATGTAAAGCCTCCTTTAAAGGTAATTAGTCAAGCTCCAGTTTCCTGAATCCCAGGGAAAGCAGCTGGAGCACCGTATTAAGTACCCGGGTCCGTACCGGCAGGGGAGACGCCCCGCTCACGAGGAAACCGGCCCCGTCAAACCATTGAAAGGAGTCGCTTACAGTATCGAACAGTGAACGGGGCTGGTATCCGAGCTCCTCTTTCGCCTTCCGGTAAAAGATGTACCGGTGCCCCAGCATGGACTGGACCGACTCTGTAGTGAAGAATCCGAAGGCGCCGGTTACCAGGGTTTTAATCAATATCTTGCCAAAAAAATATAATTCTAAAGATCACATATATGAATTTTTTTTCAATATTGATATCAGCCCCTGAAATATCCATCACTTTTTTTATATGCAGGATCAGTCCCGGCAGGGAATATTTTGCGTCATGTGAAACCCTATTTCCTATTTTGCCTTGACACTGATTATCCGCCCCGGTAGAACAGTATCAATGAAACCGCTGTGGAAATTCGTGGTGACCCTGTCCGCCATCGGCACGGTCATCGGGTTCATGCTCCCCTGGATAAGTTTCGAGGTAGAGGGTATCCGAATTGGAATAACCGCATTTGATATCATACGGGTGTCCGGGTCCTTTTCTAAAATTTCACCGATAACGGACATGATCTTCAAGAACGCGGACTATTCCCGTTTTTCCCTCCTGGCCCTCCCCCTTCTGGGGGTCCTCACCCTCACGGTGAATTCCCTCAGGGGGCCCGTGGGAATATATTTCCTCTGCGGAATCATAGCCGCCGGTTTTTTCATCCATCTCCTGGTCAATATCTACCCGGAAATTCACAAGGCGGTGGAGTTCATGAAAGAGTCACAGAAGCTGATGAATCAGCTCAACATACCGGCTGGAAAAATGAAATTCCCGGTCACCTTCACCGGTGCCGGGGTCTACGTCAGCACCGCCTCTATTCTCGGGGTACTGGCAGGCAGTATCATGGAACTTTTGCCGAAAAAAAGGTAACGCGGGACGCGTATCGTTTAATATACGGGCACATACATCATCACCGAACAGATATTTCTCCGGGAGGACACCATGTCAGATCTGCCAAAATTTCCAAAAGATTTCACCTGGGGAGCGGCAACTGCGGCGTACCAGATCGAAGGGGCGTGGAACAAGGACGGAAAGGGCCCGTCAATCTGGGACGAATTCACCCACACGAAAGGCAACATAAAGAACGGCGACACCGGCGACACCGCCTGCGATCACTACCACCGGTACCGGGAAGACGTTGGCATCATGAAGGACATCGGCCTGGGCGCTTACCGGTTTTCCGTCTCCTGGCCGAGGGTACTTCCCACTGGCCGGGGAACGGTGAACGAAAAGGGGCTGGATTTCTACAACAGGCTCGTGGACGAACTCCTCGAGGCGGGAATTGAACCCTTCCTTACCCTCTATCACTGGGACCTTCCGTCAGAGATCCAGAAAAAGGGTGGATGGACGAACCGGGACTGCGCGGACTGGTTCGCCGATTACGCCTACATCACCGCCTCACGCCTGGGGGACCGGGTCTCCCGGTGGATAACCCTGAACGAGCCCTTTATATTTAACGCATCCGGCAATGTCATCGGGATGCACGCGCCGGGTATAAAAAACCCCTGGAAGTACTTTGCCAGCATCCACACCTCGATGATGGGGCACGGCAAGACCGTCCACGCGATCAAGTCCCTGTCAGCGACCCACCAGGTCGGCATCACCATGGACCTCCGCCCCCTCTACCCCGCCACCGGCAGCGCGAAGGACCAGCGGGCGGTCCACTACGCTGACCTGGCGACCCGGCGCATGTTCCTGGACCCGGTGTTCAAGGGCGCCTACCCGGAAGAATACCGGAAGATGAACCGCTTCTTCTTCCCAAAAATTGAACAGGGGGACATGGAGACCATAGCCGCCCCGATCGATTTCCTCGGGGTGAACAACTACTCCCGGGACCATATCCGGTACGTCTGGTGGCTCGTCGGCAACCATTTCTGGCCCAGCCTCGGGGAAATCCCCGAGGAGGAATACGAAAAGGACGGCAGGCAGTACACGGCCATGGGGTGGGAGGTCTATCCCCCCTCCCTGTACGAAATCCTCATGTTTTTGAAAAACGAGTACGGCAACCCGCTGACTTACATAACCGAAAACGGCGGGGCCTTCACGGACACCCTGGCAAACGGTGATGTCAACGACGACAGGCGCGTCGCCCTTCTCGACTCCTATCTCCGCTATCTATCGAAGGCCATCGACGAGGGTGCGGACTGCCGCGGCTATTTCGTATGGACACTCCTCGATAATTTTGAATGGGCGGAAGGGTTCAGCAAGCGTTTCGGCATCGTGTACGTGGATTTCGACACCTGCGAGCGTGTCGTGAAAAAAAGCGGCCGGTGGTACAGCGAGCTGATCAAGAAAAATAAATAGGCGGAATCACTCCCCCGTTTCCTGCTCCGAGGTCTTCCTGAGGAGGTTTATCTGCTTCTGGAGGATCAGGATCGAATCCATGAGCACCCGGGAGCTCTCCATGACCTTGTACATTATTTCGTTAAGGTCGTCGATGGACCGGGAGACCTCTGTCATGGTCAGCTTCTGCTCCTCGGTGGCTGTGGTGATTGTCCTGGAGCGCTCGGCAATGTACTCCGTGTTTTCGCGGATGGTCCCCGCCATCTCCTCCTGGGCGACGCACCGCTCCATGATGGTCTCGATGGCCTCCCCCACGTCCCTGACCGTGGTCTCTATCTTCATGATAACGTCGGATGAATCGCTGATAATGGCGGTCTCATTTTCGATATTGGCGACCGTGTTCTGCACGTGGGCCTGGATTGACTTGGCCTGTGAGATGGAGCGGTCCGCCAGCTTCCCGATCTCCTCAGCGACGACCGCGAAGCCCCGGCCCGACTCACCGGCCCGGGCCGCCTCGATGGCGGCGTTCAGCGAGAGGAGGTTCGTCTGCTCGGCGATGTCGTTGATTATCTGGGTGAACTCCTGTATCGCCCGGGACGACTCCTTGATATTCTCCATCCCCTGGATTATTTCGTTCAGGCTCCGGCGGCTCATGTCGGTCTGGGTTTTACTGCTGATGCTCAGCTCCTCCGCCTTTTTCGCGGCATCGGTAATCTGGTGGAGTCCGTCGAGATAGTCTTTAAGAATGCGGGTGTTTTCACCGATGGCCCGATCCTCCTCCTTGACCGTGTTCACCACCGATTCGGCAGAAGCGTTTACCTCCTCTATGGCGGCCGAGGTCTCCTCGAGGCTCGCCCCCTGGTGGGCCATGTCCCCCTGGAGATGCTGGACAGCGTCGGAGATGGTTTCCGAAAATTCGGTCAGTTCCTTCACGGAATCGCGGATACTGCCGATAATGTCGGACAGCTTCAGGTTTTCCTCTTCCATGCGATCCGTCAGCTCCTCTGACGTGGCGTAGGCCTGGGAGAATCTCTTGGAGAGCAGGTACGCCTGGAGAAACACGAAAACATACAGGGCAGCGAACATTATGTACCCGGTATTGAGAATATGGAGGCCGTTGAGGATATCATTGACCACCCCGGCGATGAGAATCACCATACCTATGACAACGATTCCCGAGCTTTCGCGCTTTCGAATGAAGGCGAGAATAATCACGTAGACGATAAACAGGGTTACCACAAGGGTAATAATCTGCATCGGGTCCACCATGAGTGAATGGAGACTGGCGGGAAGCACCGCCGTGGGTATCGTTACGAGGAGAACGATTGCGTGAATCGCGATAAGAATTTTTCTGGGAAAATCTTCCTTGAAAAGACTGCGGATAAACACCGCTATGGCGCTGATGCCGAGATACCATGACATGAACTCCAGCTTGAACATGACCTCAAAAGGTATGCCCGGAAACACAAACTGGATATACCGCTCTTCCTGCACGATTGTGCGGACAAAAATCACCAATAGAAACAGGGCAAAGTAGAGGGGGGCCCGGTATCTGGTGCGCAGCAGAAAGATGGCCAGGTGGTACAGGGCCATAAGAAAAATCCCACCCAGCATAAAGAGGGTCAGGAGGGCCCTCCTGTTCCAGGCGAACCTGATGTCACTGGACGTTCCGAGGCGGTGCATGTCAAACAGGCCGGAACTCCGGTAGTGAAAATTCGACACCTGTATGACAATCTCTATGGTCCTGTCCGACTGCTTGAAGTCGACAATCTGTGGCCTGTGGTCAGGGTGTGACTCGCTCCTGGAAGTACCGACCTTCCCCGCTCCGGCTATGTTCTTTCCGTTGACGTAGGCCGTGAAGGCGGTTCCTATGGATAGGAGTTTGAGGGAAAGGATTTCATCAGCCATCCTGGGTGTCCTGACTCGAAGGCGGTACGTGGCGTAGCCGTACCTGGGAAATGTTTTCCCGTCCACT
>CAZEPS010000011.1:34913-38674 GCA_964514165.1 uncultured Leptospirales bacterium | reverse complement strand
GTTCCGGTTTCGCCGGTCCTGACGTTTGCCTGCCAGAACGCCGTGTCCTTGAACTTTTCCCGTATCTTTACCTTGTCATCCTTGCCCGCTCCGGCGAGGATGGTTATCGGGTAGGAATAACTGGTCATGACCCAGTTTGAAATCTTGCTGTAGAAATAATCCTGCATCTTCGGGGTGTGATCACGGCGGATTTGGTAAATCGCTTCGTCAACGACCGCTACCGAGACGTCAGCGTTAACCGGGTTCCCTTCCGGGTCTCTGGCCCTGAGGGTTATGGTGGAAGATTCCCCCGGGAGGTAGGTCATTTTATCGGTCGTTATATCCAGGGAGAGGGAGGTATCCTTCACCGGTATGGAAATCCCCCTGGTCACTGTATAGAGTGCCCGCTGACGCTGCATGGTGGCGGTCACGTAGAGGTTCGGCGCGTAATTCTGCTTGATCAGCATGGTCACCGGTATGATATTGCCGTCCATCTTGATGACCCTGGAATCGTAGACGTCTCTCCCCTCCAGGGTCAGGCACACGTAGGCGTCGGTGAAGCGGCTCTTCAGGAGGCAGGTTATCTCACCTCCCTTTTCAAGGGTCGTGCTGTTCAGGGAGAGCTCGAGGTTCTTGAACCTGGACGCCACGTTCCTGGCGTATCTGCTGTAGACCCAGATGATTCGGGAACCGGTGATGATATTATCACGCCGGTCCACCCCCTCGACAATCAGGTCAAATTCCCCGGTGTATTGAAATTTTTCCGGGAGTTCGACTACCACCTGGCCCTTCCGGTTCGTGGATACGTTTTTTTCAAAAAGGGGTTTCGAGTCGTGGACATAGACGCGCTGCCACGGTTTCCATATGTACCGGTAGAGCTGCACCTTGAGCCGCGCCGGTACAGGTTTTCCCGTATGGGTATAGGTCAGGATCTTTACCCGTTTTTTTTCAGAATCCCCGTAGAATTGTTTCTCCGGTTCTACCTTGATGTAAAACTCCCCCCTCCCGATGCGGACCGATTTCCTGGAGGTGATGCTCACGTTGGCATTGTCAACAACGGTCGCTTCCAGGGTTATTTCCCGATCGTAGGGGAAGTTCCCCGCCTCGAGCCTGAGTACGGCGATGCCGTCATTGTTGACGTATTTTTCACCTTCCAGTTTTATCCTGTTATAGGCCTGGGACGGCAGGTAATCATCCTCCCAGAAATAGGTGGTGTCGGTGTCCCGGAGGCGGGTTTCGTAAAAGCGGTACCGTACCAGGGCTCCCTTGAGGGGGGCCCCGAAAAAATATTTTGCCTCAACCTTGAATTCCGCCGTGTCTCCGTTAATGAAGTAGTCCCGGGAAGGGGTGATATCAATCTTGAATTCAGGCTTGCGGTACTGCTCCACGTAAAAGGTTCCCTGGCCGTAAAGGTTTTTTGGTGAAGGACCGACCTGGATCTGATGGGTTCCAAGGTTGCCGGTTTTCGGAATCTCGATTTTGCCGTTGGCAGTGCCCCACTGGTCCAGGGTGAGGGCCCCCTCTTCCAGGACCTTGTTCACGTCTCTGTTGATGATTTTGTAATAAATTTTACCGGTTGTTGGTATAAAACGGTTCTCCCGTTTTTTGCCGATTATCTTGTAAAAAACAGTGTCCCCGGCCCGGTATACCGGGCGATCAGTGTAGGTAAAATATTTCACCCGTTCCCTGTCAAAGGTTGAAGGGGATCCGGTGTTGCATATGGCGTAACTCCCGTCGGTTCCCACCGCGAGAACTGACAGGTATGATTTGACCGGCTTCTTCAGGTGATATATGCCGCTGCTGTCAGTAGTGCCGGTATACTGAAACTGGACCGGCAGGTCTTCAATCTGTTTTGGGGGCTTGTAATAGTGGCCGCCACCCTTCTTTTTTTTCGGCTGAATCGAAAAGAGGGCTATTTTCGCGTTCGGTATCGGCGCGTTGGTGACCAGGTTTGTAACATAGGCGAATATGGAGGAAGGAGTTCGTTTTATGACAACACCAACCGATGATACGGTAAAGTATTTTCTGCTGATGATCCGCCCTGCGCCCTGTACCTCTATGCAGTAACCGCCCGTGGGAAGGGGTTTTGATATTTCCAGGGCCTGGTATCGCCATTTATAGGGCTGAAAGTCCTTGATAGGCTCCTCCCAGGCGGTAACTTTTTTGAAACCCTTTTCGTTCGGATTAATTTTGTCCGGATCAATCCCCCCCTGCAGAAGCACACCCATGGGCACTTCGTAGATGGTTACCGAAACGGTTTCAAGGCGGAAGGTCCTCAGGTTGAATTCGAGCTTGTTGCCCGGCACGAACGTGTAGCGATAGGAGTAAACACTGAGTTCCGGATTTTTCGGCACTACCGTGAAGTTGACGTTTTTGATGTCCGTTCCCTCGAGAACCGTGATAACCGACGATTTAATCGTGTTGAATCCCTGGTGGTATATGGTCAGGTTGTACTGTCCAGGCTTGAGATCTTCGAGACGGTATGTTCCGTTATGGAACGTGGAGGTCGTGTAATTGACCCTCCCCCGGGCGGTGACCCCGATGTTTACCGCCGGTGTATCGAGCTTGTCGATCAGAATGGTTCCGGATATGCTGGACGGCTTTACCATGACCATGGGGAGCCGGAAGGTCTCTCCTGACTTGATGTTTTTCAACCGGGCCGTTTCGGTTATGTATTTGTCTTTCATAAATGTGACCATGTACTGGCCGCTTTCGAGTTTATCAAACCTATAGGAACCGTTGCCGCCGGTTTTTGTAATCACCGGCATTGACCGGTACCCGCTGTTCGGTTTCAGTTTGACCTGCACGTTTTTCATCGGCTGGCCCGATGAGTCCTTAACGATACCGGTCAGTACCGCTTCCGGCTGCAGGCGGATGTCCTGGTCAGTTTCCGTGAGAATTCTCTTTGATGTGTATGAGACATAGTTGCCGGCGGTAACCTCGATTATGTACTGGATGTATGGAATAAAATCCTCTATTTTGAAATGGCCCTTCCGGTCGGTCTTGATCAGGTAATAACCGACACCAAGATTTGCGTTCTTTATCTCGACCCTGGCGTTTTCAATACCCCTGCCGGTACGGGCGTCCCGGACAAACCCCTCGATAACGGATGTCGCCTTGACCTGTGAAGAGTCGCCTGAGTAGATTCGCTGGCCGCTGTCGGTTTTTTTTACCAGGGGTGTTCGGCAGAAAAGGGTTACGGTACCGAGGAGTACCATGAGCAGCAGGGATATTGTTTTTCTCGACATTATGTTACCATCCTGTTATTCAGCCAGGGTTACCGCCTCGAAAGCGAATGCCTGGCAGGTTTTACCCCGCACATGGGAGTTGAGATAAGAAAGCGTTTTAAGCTCTTCAGGAACGAAGAGGATCCGCTCGTCCCTGTCGCAGGTAAAAAATATTCCGTATCTTGAAAAATCGACTGACTGGTAATCATTGACCGCGAATGGCTGTGAGGTGATCGTCAGAATAAAGCGGAGCTCATCAAGTTCCGAGAGTTCCACCGGTTCATGGCGCAGGTCCTCTTTCATGGCGCAGGCAAGATACCGCAGAAGGGTTGCTCCGATATCATCAGAGTAATGATGAAACGCGCCGCAGCATCCCCGTACCCTGCCCCCTTTTTTCAGGGTAATATAGATTCCGAGGCTCCCGAAGTAGGGCGGGGTTTTGAATTTCAGCTGATGATTAGCGTCGTTTCCGGAGATGATTTTTTCGGCGCCTGACCGAAGCCAGTAGAGTAACATTCCGCGGCTTTCGGTATAGCGGAATTCTTTCCAGGCATC
>CAZEPS010000011.1:0-34903 GCA_964514165.1 uncultured Leptospirales bacterium | reverse complement strand
GAGAAGAGATATGAGCAATGGAGATTGTCTCAATATGAAGAACGATCTTTTGATTGTCATGACGATTTCCGTATAGTCCGGGCTAATTAATTCTTACCGGGGGATAGTAATCCTTGTAGAGAAGAAAACTGCTCATGAGTTTGTCTTTTATAAATTTCTGCCGGTACACGTAAACCGAGATTCCCTGGCGGATATTTTCCGCGTCAACCAGGGGAACAGGCACCTCCTCCTCTTCGGTAATGATATCATAACGGTAATCAAGGGGCCGAGGGGAATGGATTGTTACGACCAGGCTTTTCTCGTTCATGCCCGTTCGGATGATCAGATCGTGGTCATAGGGGTTTTTCATCCGGAGATCTTTCTTGCCGAATTTTATCGTCGCGTCAAGGCCAAGGGGCACATAGGTAACCGGCTGATAATGGCGGTGACGTTCGATTATTGAACACCCGGAAAGCAGAAGCGCGTTGAAAAGAGACGAGGAAACCTGGCAGAGCCCGCCCCCGGGCTCGTATCTGACCATGTCGTGATAGAGGACCCGTCCGACGACGAAACCGTTTGCCGATGATCCCTCCCCCACTACGCTATTGAAAGAAAAGTTTGAATTTCTAGCAATAGTATAATTATCGAGTTTCTCGCATGCCAGGGCGATGTTCATTTTTACGTTGCTGTCCTGGTCGGCGACCGACGTTGAAAAAGAGGCAATGGTGAAAAGTTCTGAATGTTTATCCTGAGAAAAAATTTCTGGAAAGTTCACCTTTTCCTCAGTGGGCGCTTCGAATTCCAGTGCAAAGAGTAGCAGGATAATTACAGCTATTCTATTCATTTGATTAACTCAATTATCGGATACCGGCGTAAATGAGCCCTGATTTCGCGTCAATCGTTACAACGGTTCCGCTCTTAAGAATCTCGGTGGCGTTATTCGCGTGGGCTATGACCGGTATTTCAAGGACCTTACCAACGACCACCGCTTTAGATTCCAGGGATTCTTCTGTTATGATACCGGCAGCGTTTTTCAAAAGAGGAAGGATTTCATCAGTCGCTTTATGTATCACCAGGATGTCGCCGGCGTTAAAGTACCGCTCGTTCTGGTTCTCACGGTCGGCGACATAGAGGTTGCCGGTCGCTTTAAGTACGTTAGCACCCTTCCCCTCCAGCAAAACATCACCGACCACGTGTACCTTCAGGGTGTTGGTGGTCCCGCTGGCGTCGGCAATCATCCCGCCGGTAATGACGACGAGATCCCCGTTTTTTATCATGTCAGAATTGAGTGATTTCATGATTGCCTGCTGGAAGATATCGTCAGTGGTGCTTTTCAACACGGTCATGATGGAATAGACGCTCCATGAAATGGAGAGCTGGTAGTATGTCTTCCTGGAAAAGGTCGTGGCGATGATAGGGCACGACGGCCGGTATTTTGAAACCATGCGGGCGGTATGGCCCGATTTTGTAACGCTGATAATGGCGCTGGCCCCGAGGGCGTGGGCGGAGGTGCATGTCGCCTGGCTGATTGCGTTGGTCACGTTCCGGGACACGGTAAGGTTCGTGTTTCTAAATATTTCCTCGTAGTTGATGTTCTTTTCAGTTTCGAGTGCGATACTTGCCATGGTCGCTACTGATTCAACCGGATATTTCCCGATGGATGTTTCCCCGGAGAGCATGAGTGCGCTTGTTCCGTCATAGATGGCGTTGGCGATGTCTGTTATCTCTGCCCTGGTCGGCCGGGGGTTCCTGATCATGGAATCAATCATCTGGGTCGCGGTTATTACCGGCTTGCCTGCGCGGTTGCATTTATGAATAATGCTTTTCTGAATATGGGGGAGCTCCTCAAAGGGTATCTCCACCCCCATGTCGCCGCGGGCGACCATGATTCCGTCGCTGACCCGTATAATTTCATCAATGTTGTTAACGCCGTCCCGGTTCTCGATTTTTGAAATAACCTGGATATAATCTCCCTTTATATCTTCCAGGAAATCCCTCATGCTCTTGATGTCCGCCGCGTTCCTGGCGAATGAGGCGGCAATGAAATCAAAATCATTTTCAACAGCAAATGTCAGATCCTTCTTGTCTCGTTCACTGAGAAACGGGAGACTGATGGTTATACCGGGGACATTAACACTCTTTCTGTT
The DNA here is from genome assembly GCA_964514165.1 of uncultured Leptospirales bacterium. GTDB lineage: Bacteria > Spirochaetota > UBA4802 > UBA4802 > UBA5550 > CAZEPS01. Next base: position 32,777 of record CAZEPS010000011.1, on the reverse strand, counting down.
GCTTATTACTCCGCCGTTAATGATCTCGCATTCGATGTTTTTATCAGTGATATTTAATACCTGCAGTTCAACCAGGCCGTCATCGATGAGTATCTTGTCCCTCTTCCTGATGTCATCAGGGAGCCCCTCATAGGTTATGGATACCCTTTCCTCGTCGCCGACAATATCTTCAGTGGTAAGGGTGAAAACCCTGCCTGTTTTCAACTCCACCGAATCGTCTCTGAATGTTTTTATCCGTATTTCTGGTCCCTTGGTATCGAGGAGGAGCCCGGCGTTGAGATCAAGTTCTTCCCTGATCGATTTGAAGGTTTTTATGCGTTCCGAATGTTCTTCGTGGGTCCCGTGGGAAAAGTTCAGCCTTGCGACGTTCATTCCCTTTTCGAAAAGATTTTTCAGAACACCGTGATCGTCGGTCGCCGGGCCAAGGGTGCATATTATTTTCGTTTTTCTCATTTTATACTCTGCTTTTTATAGATTAAAAGAATTAACCCTATCTTTGAGGCTGTCGGACATTTCAGCTATTGATGAAACGTTCTCAGACATTGATTGTGCCCCCTCGGCGTTTGCCTGGGTCAGTTCGTTGATATTTGATATTGATTTCACCACCTCTGAAGTCGCGGTCTTCTGTTCTTCAGAGGCATTCTTGATTTCCTCAGAGCGGATTTTGACCGTGTCGGCTTCCCTGTTGACTATCTCATTGGCGTCAGTCTGCCGATTCATGAAATCTGAAAGCAGGTTAACCATATCGTTTATGTTCGTAACTCCGTCAATAATCTGGCTGATGATGTCAACGGTTGTGTAAACGCTGGACATCCCCTTCTTCATTTCGTCCTCATTCGCGTTTATCAGGGTTTCAATCTCCTTTACGCTGGTGGCTGTTCTGTCGGCAAGTTTTGATATCTCGTCGGCGACTACCGCGAAACCCCTGCCGGCGTCACCGGCACGGGCAGCTTCAATGGCCGCGTTCAGTGACAGGAGATTAATCTGATCAGAGATGTCCATGATTATCTGAACAATACTGGTCATTTCTCCGGAGCTGCTGCTAATCTTGACCATGCTGTCATTCATTTCTTTGAGGGTATTCTCACCGCTCTTGGCATGGGTTGTGATATTTTCAGTCAACTGGAGAGTCTGGGCTATTTTGATTTCCATATCCAGGATAATCTGCGACAGCTCATTCATTCGCTCTATGAGGGAATTAATGCTGTTATACTGGTATTCCGCGCTGCTCGCGACGTTGTCGACCCCGGCGGTAATCTCCTCGATGGTGGCGGTAATCTCTTCAGCGAACGCGGCCTGGTTCTGGGCGTTGTCTGAAAAGCTTGATGAAATCACGTTCATGTTTCCGGAAGATGACGCGAGGTTGCTGGATATATCCTGAATCGATGCGAGGAGATTCTTGATATTATTGAGCTGTTCCTCGTTGTCAGCTTCATCCTCGAGCTTCACGATGGTTTTGTTCATTATGGTGAGCAGGAGATAACTTATCGTGGAAATGACTATCACTTCGAAGGTGAAGTTTATGACGGATATACGCACTTCCGCTTCCTGCAGGAGTGGGGACATGATAAACGCGGCATTTCCAATAATTAATATGAGTATTGTGGTGATAAATGTAATTATTCGCGTGCAGAACAGTGAACTGAAAAATATGAAGATAATAAACTGGTAGGGTGCTACTGCCGCTCCAAGGCGAACTTTCATCTCCCCGAACAGGACATAGAACCCGAATGCGATGAGCGAAAGGAGAACCATCATGGTCGCAGCGATTGAATAATGACCGGCTCTCAAAATGAGTAGAGACGCGAGGGATATCAAGGTCATTGAGAGCAGTACTATGTTCAATAGCGATAGGAAATCCCTTTCCATTATAATATTCTGGGTAATCAGCATAATAAGAAGAAGAACAGCCACGATGAATGCGAAATAGATAAAGGTTACGGCCCTCTGTTTTTGAATGAACGACTCATCAGCATACTTCTTCAGGAATTCATTTTTTATAAACGAAAACATGGTTATCTCCTTTTCTCTTTAACGGTTTGCGTAATCTTGACGACAGCAGACAAATATTCCTGCAGACCGTAGGAGAAAATAGTGTTGTGATTGGCAACAGGTATCTTTAAAAAATGTTTATCAGCAGAGTGTGAGGAATCATAGAGAGCTTCACCGTCACTGAAGGGGATAATATGATCGTTTTCTGCATGAATCACCAGGGTCGGTTTATCGTAAGAAGCAATTTTATTCAGGTTGTTAAATCCCGCTTCTTCCTTGATTCCCAGGGAATCGGTATCGATACCGAGGAGCCTCATAAGGGGGAGAGCAAACGCAAAACCGCTTTCCACAATCAGGGCGTCGATTTCTTCACCATGGCGATATACAAGCTCCAGGACTGACGCGCTTCCAAGTGAACGTCCCATGACAAGAAAGGGGCCACTCTGGTTCTGCTCCCTGAGCCAGTCACGTACAAATCTGTAGACACCATGACAGTCTGCCATCATTGCTGAAACAGTGGGGCTGCCGGTTGATTTCCCGTACCCGCGGTAATCAACCGGTATGAAATTAATATTGAGACTGTTATAGATCGGCCCAAGGTCGTGATAATCAGCGGCGATTTCCCCGTTGCCGTGAAAAAAAAGCATGTTGGGGGCATCTGATGATTGTATATACGCCCGTCCACCGATGGCAACGTTTTTGTCAACAGGGATTAATAGTTCATGAAAACTATCATCTTGTCCTTGATAACCGGATTCAGATCTCGGGTGAAAAAGGAGTGACAGCACCCGGGGTTGGTCAAATATTGCATAATCATTATTCATAAACAATCCACTTTGTCATTTGTTTCTTGGGAACCTCTGGAATTTTAACATGAAGTTCCCATAGTATTGGCGTAATTACAAAATGCAATAAAATTTTACCGGGTAAAAGGTTTAATAAGCCTTTACATTTTTTGAGAAAAGTATACATACTGGTTTTTGGATGTGCCCTTAATATAAACAATAGATAGGGAATTTTTATGAATATTTCACGAAAAATAGTTGAATCGATCGAAAAATCATCATGGATACGGAAGATGTTCGAGGAAGGAGCCCGGTTAAAGGAAAAGCGTGGAAGCGAAAATGTTTTCGATTTCAGCCTGGGAAACCCTGACCTCGATCCCCCTGACGCCTTTTTTTCACAACTTCATAAAGTTTCAAAAACCGAAACAAGGGGCGTCCATGGCTACATGCCTAATGCCGGATTTCCAGAAACCAGGAAGGCGCTGGCTGAAAAGGTGTCAAGGGAGCACGGGATTTCACTCGGCATGAAACATGTTATACTGACCTGCGGGGCCGCAGGGGGCCTCAACGATGTGCTGAAGACCATCCTGAACCCCGGGGAGGAGATCATCGTGCCGAAACCCTTTTTCCCGGAATACCGGTTTTACGTCGATAATCACGGCGGATCACTTGTCCTGGTTGAAACGAATGATGATTTCTCCCTTAACATTGACAGCATAAAAAATGCCATACGCGATAAAACCAAGGGTATTCTGATCAATTCTCCCAACAATCCGACCGGCAGGGTCTACCCGGAAAAGGATCTCAGAGCGCTAGTCGATATGCTGAAGGAGTTCAATACTGACAAGCGATCCATCTATCTTATTTCTGATGAGCCGTACAGGGAACTCGTGTATGATACTATCACCGTTCCGAGCATACTTGCCCTGTATCCCCATTCCATTGTTGTTTCTTCCTTCTCCAAGAACCTTTCACTTCCCGGTGAGCGAATCGGTTATCTCGCGGTGAACCCTCAATGCAGTGATATTGATCTCCTCCTGGACGGACTGATCCTGAGCAACAGGATTCTCGGGTATGTGAACGCCCCTGCCTTCATGCAGCGGATTATTACTGGCATTCTCGACGAGACCGTCAACGTTGAAGTGTATAAAAAAAGGCGTGATGCTCTTTCGGCAGGCTTAAAAGATGCCGGATATGATTTTGCCCTGCCGGAGGGGGCGTTCTACATATTCTGTAAATCTCCGATAGAGGATGATGTCGAATTTGTTCAGCATTTAAAGAAATACAATATTTTGGCCGTTCCCGGTGTCGGATTCGGGGGAGAGGGGTATTTCCGTATCGCTTACTGCGTTTCCGAGGATGTCATTAACCGTTCCCTGCCGAAGTTCAGGGAAGCAATTGCTGATCTGAAATAACCCTTACTCTTCAAGTTTATCCTTAACCCTGGCGAGGTTTTCCAGGATGACCCTGTTGCTGTCATCGAGTTTATTTGCTTTGGAATAGTGCCGGTATGCTTCCTTCAGTCTGTTCATTTTTTCGAGGCTGACTCCCATATTGTTGTTGATTTCCGGCAGGTTCGGTCGTAAAGCCAGGGCCACTGAAAACGCGGTATTTGCCTCGCTGTACTTGTTCAAGTTCATAAGAACGATGCCGAGGGCGTTGTAGGACCGGTAGAAATCAGGTTTCAGGGAATTCGCCTTTTCAAACATTGGTTTCGCCTGCCAGTAGTTCTTTCTCCCCATTGAGGACATACCGATAACATAGAAAAGGTATGGTGATTCCTCTATCTCCAGTCCCTTTCGGGCAATTCTGTCCGCGTCGCCAAACCTCTTTTCCTCTAAATAAAAGAGGGACAGGTCTATATAGGGATCCACTTTTGTTTTATCTATATCCATGCACCGGGTGAGATGGGACTCTGCTGATTTCGTGTTGTCCAGTTTCCAGTGGTTATGTGCCGCCAGGTAGCGGATCTTATAATTGTCAGAACCCGGTTTGAAGTCATTCTCCACTACGAGAATCTCGGCGCACATGTCGAGGGATTCCCTGTATTTTTTCTGTTCAAAGAGGGATACGGCATCCTCGTAGGATGCGTAGGCATTCCCCATCAGTAAACATAAAAGAACCGCAATGCTGAAAAAATGAATTCGCTTCATTGATGACTCCGGATGAAAGGCATTTTTACTATAATTTTATTTTTTCAGGGGCGATAGTACGCCCCTGAAAAATTACTTCTTTTTACTGGTTTTCTTTTTAATTGAAGACTTTTTCTTCGAAGAAGTCTTTTTCGGGCTCTTCTTCTGGGCGGATTTTTTCGGTGCTTTTTCTGCACCCGTTTTTTTCGCCGAAGTCTTTTTACCGGTTGTTTTCTTTGCCGCTGTCGCTTTTTTAGCAGCAGGTTTTTTTGTCGCCGCTTTTCCCTTCCTGGCCTTTTCCTCGTTAATAACAGCATGGGCTGCTGCCAGGCGGGCTATTGGGACTCTGAAAGGGGAACAGCTCACGTAATTGAGGCCGACCCGGTGAAAGAAATCTATGGAACTCGGTTCACCACCGTGTTCCCCGCAGATGCCGAGTTTCAAATTTTTCCTGGCGTTCTTACCCTTTTCCACCGCTGTCCTTACAAGCTGCCCAACGCCGGTCTGGTCAAGGCTCCTGAAGGGATCGCCCGGGAGTATCTGCTTGTCCAGGTATTCCGGTAGAAAGACTCCGGAGTCGTCACGGCTGTACCCGAAGGTCATCTGGGTCAGGTCGTTGGTGCCGAATGAGAAGAATTCAGCCTCCCGGGCTATTTCGTCCGCGGTCAGGGCCGCCCGGGGGATCTCTATCATCGTTCCGACCTGGTAGTCGATCTTAACACCGGTTTCCCTGATTACTGTCTCGGCAGTGTTTACGATGATCTCCTTCTGGAGAATGAGTTCCTTCACCGTTCCCACAAGGGGGACCATTACCTCGGGCCTGGCGTCGACTCCCTCTTTTTTGAGCTGACACGCGGCCTCGAAAATTGCCCGGGACTGCATCTCGGTTATCTCAGGATAGGTGATTCCGAGGCGGCACCCGCGGTGGCCGAGCATCGGGTTGAACTCGTGGAGGGACTCAACCTTGGCCTTGACCATCTCGAGAGTGGAGCCCATCTCGTCAGCCATCTCCTGCTGGTTTTCTTCTTCATGGGGGACGAACTCATGGAGAGGGGGATCCAGGAGCCGGATGGTTACCCCGAATCCCTCCATGGCCTTGAGTATCCCGTAGAAATCCTCACGCTGCATCGGCAGGAGCTTTTCGAGGGCCCGTTTTCTGCCGGCCAGGTCGTCGGAGAGGATCATTTCCCTGACCGCCTTTATACGGTCTCCCTCGAAGAACATGTGTTCAGTACGGCAGAGACCTATACCCTCGGCGCCGAAGTCGCGGGCGACTTTCGCGTCATGGGGTGTGTCTGCGTTTGTCCGCACGTTCAGACGGCGGACATCATCCGCCCACTGCATGATAGTGCCGAATGTGCCTGAGAGCTTCGGCTCCTGGGTCTTTACCCTGCCGAGCATCACTTCCCCGGTGGAGCCGTCGAGTGAGATGTAGTCACCTTCCCTTATTACACGGCCCTTTACCGTCATCTGCTTGAGTGCGTACTTGATTTCCAGATCGCCGCAACCGGACACACAGCATTTGCCCATGCCCCGGGCAACGACAGCTGCGTGGGATGTCTGGCCGCCACGCTGGGTCAAAATGCCGTTGGCGGCGCTCATTCCCTTCAGGTCTTCAGGTGATGTTTCGATTCTGACAAGAATAACGTCTTCACCCCGCTTTGCCCACTCGTCAGCGTCGTCAGCGTAAAAGACGATTTTTCCTGTTGCTGCCCCGGGGGACGCGGGAAGACCGCGGGCTATGACCTCCCTGTCGGCCTTCGGATCAAAGGTAGGATGGAGGAGCTGATCAAGGGAATCGGGATCGATTCGCGAGAGGGCTGTTTTCTTGTCGATGAGCTTTTCATTAACCATGTCCACGGCAATCTTGACAGCGGCAGCAGCGGTTCTCTTGCCGTTACGGGTCTGGAGCATCCAGAGGTTGTTGTTCTGGATGGTGAACTCTATGTCCTGCATGTCTTTATAATGCTTTTCGAGTTTCTGATAGACGGTAACAAGTTCCTTGTAGACATCGGGCATCTTTTCTTCCAGGGAAGGATACAAGGACAGACGTTCTGTTTCGGATATGCTGTTGTTTTTCGCCCATTTTCTGCTCCCCTCCATGGTGACCTCCTGGGGCGTCCGGGTTCCGGCAACAACGTCTTCACCCTGGGCGTTTATGAGAAATTCGCCGTAGAAGACCTTCTCGCCGGTGGATGGATCCCGGGTAAAGGCGACACCGGTTGCGCAGTCGTCCCCCATGTTCCCGAAGACCATGGCCTGAACGTTGACCGCGGTTCCCCAGATTGCGTCTATATTGTTCATCTTCCGGTAAATAATGGCCCTGTCGTTGTTCCATGAATCGAAGACCGCACCGATGGCTCCCCAGAGCTGTTCATGGGGATCGGTTGGAAAGTCCATGTGGAGCCTGCGCTTGATGAGGTCCTTGAATTCTTCTACCAGCCTCTTGAGATCGCTCACGGTCAACTCGAGATCAAGCTTGACACCCTTCTCTTCTTTGATCCTGTCCATGATCATCTCGAAGGGGTCCTCATCCTCTTTTTTTTCAGGTTTCAGGCCGAGAACGACATCCCCGTACATCTGAATAAAGCGCCGGTAGGAATCCCATCCGAAACGCTCGTTGCCGGACTTTTTTATGATACCCTGAACTGTCTCTTCGTTAAGGCCGAGGTTCAGGACGGTGTCCATCATGCCTGGCATCGAAACCCGGGCCCCTGATCTGACCGAGAGAAGGAGGGGATTGTCCCTGTCGCCGAACTTCGCCCCCATGACGGATTCAACCTTTTTAAGACTCTTGTTCACTTCGTCCTTAAGCCCGGCAGGGTAATTCTTGTTGTTTTTGTAATATTCAGTACATACGTCGGTAGTTATGGTGAATCCCGCCGGGACCGGGATGCCCAGGTTTGACATTTCAGCCAGGTTGGCTCCCTTGCCCCCAAGGAGGTTCTTCATGTCGGCCCTTCCGTCTGACTTGCCGTTACCGAAAAAATAAACCCTTTTTGCCATATCAGTACTCCTTAATAAATAGTATTGTCTCGTTTATAGTGATGATTACAGCCGCGTACACTGTCTATCCTCACTTCAACCGTCAGTGTTACTCTACCGGCTGGCTATGCGGGTATACCGCATACCACGGTATATTAATTATACATATTTCAGATGTAAAGATTAATTTTAAACACGGAAGGATATCTGTACACCATTTTTCATGGAATGTACTTCTTAATCTCGCGAACAAGGCATGCACTCACGTTGCTGCACCTCAGGCAGTAATCGTCATCATCCTTGAAGTCTTCTTCCGGGCACATGTCGTCTTTATCTTCATGCATGATGGTCATGTATTTCACGAACTGGATTTCATCGTCTGACAGTGAATCGAATCCCTGCTCCCTGACCCTGGCGAGAATGTCTCTCAAAACTGTTTCTTCGCTTTTTTCATTATCGGCCTTTTTTGTTTCGTGCTTATCGAGCTCTTTCTGAAGCCGAGCCTTGATTACTTTTGATCTGAAGGATAATCCTCTTTTCATGATAAAGAGAAAATAAATTATTCCAAAGAGAAGGCCCCCGACGTGACCTATGTGGGAGACACCTCCCTGGCCGCGGCTGAATAAAAGCAGGGCGACCTCTATACCACCGTAAAGAAGAACCAGAACCCTGGCGCGCATCGGTATAAAGAAGAACAGGAGGATTTCAGCCTCGGGAAACAGTATTCCAAATGCGAGTAGTATGCCGAAAACCGCGCCAGAGGCACCGATGGTCGGAATGGTTGCGGTCTGCCCCCCGATTGCCAGGTTCAGGCCGAAGATGCAGAGTCCCGCCCCGATGCCGGTGAATAGATAGTAAATGATAAAACGCCTGCTTCCCCAGGTCTGCTCTATGGGCATTCCGAAGAGCAGAAGCGCGTACATGTTAAAAAAGATATGCATGAAGCCGTACTGGCTGTGGAGAAACATGTAGGTGAATATCTGCCAGACATAAAATTTATCTACGACAAGCTGGGGTATTAAACCGAAATAGTAGGTCATCCCCGGATATGTCCGGGGAACAACTCCCCCGGCATAATCAACAACCTGGAATGCAGGCTGCAGGAGTATCTGTAAAATGTAGACTATTACGTTTATTATTATCAGCCGGATGACCCAGCTCCTGGTGAATGATCCTGATCCGTTCATGTTTTTTTCCTGTTATTAAAGTAAATTACACACAATAGTAGTACTCCGTACGGGGTAAAGTAATTTTTTACCGTGATCCCGACAGGTTACTGGCGGTATAAAAACTCGGTAAAATGAGAGGAGTCAGGGTACTGATTGTTCCGGGATTTATTCATTTTTACCGTAATTGCAGCAGATTGGCGAGGAACCCGGGTCAAAATTTCTGCATATGACTGGCCTCGTTTCATAAATGGTACAACGGGTTATTTTACCGGCCTGTTCGAGAAAAACACACCGTTTAACCTGTGGTCCTGAGGCGGAAATTATCCTGTCTCCGGCCCATTGGTGAGTTTCGAGATATTGTAGTATATCGTCCCTTCTCTCTTTCTTCCACCTGTCTATATCCTCATCGCTCACGTAAGCGATGAAATCTGACAGGCAGCAGAGGCCGCATCGGCCGCATTCAGCCATTGAATCAAATCATTTAACCTTTGACAGCATTTCCCGGGCGAATTCTTCAGCCCGGTTGACGTCTTCCTCATCGGGATGGCCCTCCATGTTTGAAACCATTTTCTTCCATTCGTCGTTGTCGAGATTCCGGGACTCCTTTATCATCCTGTGGAGGGTCTCCGTGAGAAAGCCCTGGCAGTGAAAGAACCCGACGAAGGCAGCATTCTTCAAATTTGAAATTGACTCAAAGGATACCTGGCATTTCTCAAAATCCTTTTTACCGTACAGGGGTGCCGCGTGGGTGATGAAACCGGCGATTTTATAGGGAGGATTTTTTTCAATGCCCCCGAGAAAGGCCTTTACGTCGTTTGCCAGGTCACCGGCGTGACAGGGAGAACCGACGAAAATGAGACCGTAACCCGTGAGTTCTTCGCTGGTAACTGAATCAAGGGGCTTGATATCAGCGGAAAATGACCCTGACATCTCCCGGTGGATCGCCTCCGCTATTTTTCTGGTATTGCCGGTCTGGGACATGTATGTTATTAGAACGTTCATTGGATTACTCTATCGCAATATAATTGTCTTCATTATATTCAATATCATCCTGGAGATCGGTTCCGCCGTGGGCAACGGTCAGGGTCACCAGGTAACGCGGGTTGCCCCTGTCGGTTTTAAACCCCTTGCATATATCAAGGGCCGATTTCTGAAAGTCGAGGTCCAGGCCAAAGGGATACCGGTAGGCGAGGAGATAGGAGAACGGGAGGGAAACCTTGTAGAGGCCGGTATTTTTTACGTTCAATTCGGTTGCAAGGGTAACGGGCACAGACGCGGCATTCGTTGCCGGGAGCCAGTTATTCCAGCTGTGGGGATAGTTACCCACGATGGATTCCGCCGAGGTGGGGAAGGCCATGCCGGTAATGCTGTCGTAATCGTACAGAATGAGCTGGGAATAGGGTGAGACGCTCCGAATCTTTTTCAGGTTGTTGACTTTTATGGCAGAAAAGGTGTTTTTATCCGGGTCCCGGGTCTTTGCGTCAAAGAGGGCCACCCCCTCAACCGAGTAGTTGTCGTGATAGATAATCCTGGCGGCGATGGCGAAATCGCATATAATGTTGTCCGGTTCGTTCATGTGGGAATAGACTGACCATGAGGTCCTGATACTGCTCCCGGGAAGGTATATCTTCTTCTTATTGAGGGAGTCTTTGATGGTTATCAGCAGGGAGCGGGTAATGGTGTCCTCGTCCCAGGAGTTTGGATAGTTTTCCCTGACGTGGGTATAGATATACCCCTCCAGATCGAACATGAGGCTTTTCATATTGTTTTCTTCCTGTTTTATTTTTTTTACCGTAATCATTTTTCTTCCCTGATATTGTTATGGATGCAGAAATATATTTGCACATTTCCGGACATTGACAAGTACTTTTTCGGTATATTATCAGGTAACATTAATATATAGGGGTTCTTATCTGGATATTTACTATTTTTTAATCAACCAGCACCATTTTTTAAATGGTACTGGACTATTTTCCGTTATACCCGTAATAGTCAATATATGTACAATTGCTCAAGATGGTCTGTTAAATGAAACTGCTCATACATGAATAAAAAAAAAGATGATACATGCTATTCACATAGAGCGGTATGAACAGCCGACTGAACTGTGTGAAATGTTCCAGCAGATGAATAAACCCGGCAAGGTGAACCGCGTCACCTGTAATATATCCGATATTGACGGTTCAGCCGGGACCATGAGTTTTCGGGAATTTATAACTTCATACGAAAAAAATCACGTGCAGCAGGTCTCTATCAGGAAGACGGTCATTGCTACACCTCGTGGGACAGCATGGCGAGTATCATTTTCTAAGGAGGACCGGCATGGAAACCATCTCATTAGTGTTTCATGAAAAGTATTACAATTCCGATTACGCGGCTGATCCGGCCGCTGCCCCGGGGAGGCTTGATACGATTATGGACACAGTCGGGAAAACCCCCGGGAAGTATTCCGTTGTCACCCCGGAACACGCGAGCGACCACGATATTCTATGTGCCCACACGGTGCGGCACCTGGAGTGGGTGAAGAACGACAGCCTCCTCTATGATCTCGCCTCACTGGCGGCCGGCGGGGCGATTCGGGCGGCGGAAGAAGGATTTCGGGGAAAGCCCTCCTTCGCGGTCATACGACCCCCCGGGCACCACGCCTCGTCCGATTCATGCTGGGGATTCTGCTATTTCAACAACATGAGTATCAGCCTTTTGAAATTGAGAAGCGATGATAAAATTCACACGGCTTACGTCCTCGATTTCGATCTCCACACCGGCGACGGCAACATCAATATTCTCCAGGGGAGGTCGGATCTGAAGACCTTTATCCACAACCCGTCCGCCGGTGAGAGGACGGAATACCTGAAAGAGGTTGAGCGGTACATGAACGATATTGACGGGGTTGATATTTTCGCCGCCTCAGCCGGTTTTGACCAGGGGGCCGAGGACTGGGGAGGCCTCCTCTACCCGGAGGATTACCGGGAAATCGGGCGCCTCATGAAAGAGTATTCCGAAAAACTCTGCGGGGGCAGGCGATACGCCATACTCGAGGGGGGATACAACCACGACATTATCGGAACCAACGTGGACGCCTTCTGCGACGGATTTCTCTAGTCTGCGGCGATAAAAGCACCGATGAGATTTGCCACCATTTCCCCTCCCCTCTCATTGAGGTGGAGGTAGTCGGTTACCAGGAGAAACCCATTTTTACGGGATATCTCATCACAGCTGTTCCCCAGTATGGTGTGTTCGAAGATTGCCCGGTACATGAGCCCACTGGAATTATCTGGCACGTGGTTTTCACTTGCACGGTTGATTTCAAGAAAGGCCCGCATTTTTTCGTTCAATGAAAGATACCGGACACCGGTTTTCGCCGCGACATCCTGTATCGTCTCGCTGAAATCTTTAGCGGCCTGGTATCCCTCGTAGGTCTCTGACTCACCGATCGGGGGGATCGAAAGGAGTGCTATCCTGGCGCCGGTTCCATTTTTCAGCTTACTGATTATTTCAAGCAGGTTTTTCCTGTACCAGTTAATGTCAGGTTTTTGCGGGAGATTGAACATACTCATCTGTTTTTCCGCGATATTTTTATTAAAAGAGCCGTGGGCGTCATTGGTGCCGATAAGAATGGTGACATAATCCGGATCGCATGCGATTATTTCATCGATACGCTGCACAACATTCCAGGCAAGCTCGCTGTTAATACCCGCGTTAACGAAGACGTAGTCCCTGCCCGTGTATCTTTTTTCGAGGATTTTGACGTAGTCGCAGCTGACCCTTCCGTGGGTTATACTGTCCCCGATACAGACAACGGTTTTGCCGGTATGGTTTTTGCCACTATTCAGAAATGCTGCCGGGTTATTGTCCGGGAGTTTCGTTGCCTGACGATAACCGTATGCATAAATGATTATTGGTACTGCAATAAACATAAAAGCTGCTGTCAATATACCCTTTTTCATTACGATACCTCACATTTGGTTTTATAAATACTGGGGCCTCTAAAACTTATTTTTTAGATGTACCCTGTTGTTATAATACATCTGTTATTCTAATGAACTTTTAATACATATAGCCCCGTCTCATTCAAGGACGGGGTATTAGAAATTTTTGTATTAAAAAAACGATTATAATAATCCCTGGATTATACCACCTTTTTATAACGCAGATAGAGCATGGTGTCAACACCCACCATGACAAAATTCAGCATATATAAAAATATGACTTTGTCGTAGTAGAAAAAAACCTTGTGCAGTATGCCGAAAAGATACCCGAACAGCAGAATGAACAGAAATACGGGATTCTTTCCGTCGACGCATTTTGTCGAAAAAGAATGGTAGATGGAGAATGGCCATGCCGCGCCAAAACAGATCAGCATGAAGATTTCAAAGATGCTCATAGGTTTATTTCCTGAAGGGCAGTCTCCTGTTTATAATTATTTTCTTTTAAAGATATTCTTAATAAAGCCCCGTTTGAACCAGATAACGAGGGCTATGGCGATAAACGGTACCGCGTATATCAAACCGTATAAGAAGACCAGGAGCCCGTTAACAAGTCCGATAAGGGCGTTGCGATACCGTGGCACCTCGATGGTTTCAGCGGTTACCGGGCCCTTGACGTACATGGTTACCTCGGCCCAGTAGACCCTGTCCGTGATTTTCCATCGGTCATGTTCTTTCTGGTCCAGTTCGTTTTCGCTCCGTTCCAGGGACTGTTCCCGTTCGGTCCAGGTCTTGGCCCCGGGAGCGACCTGGCTGATGGCCCTGTTTTTTCTCGCGATGCGGAGCTGCTCCCGTTTGATCTTCCGCTCGGCCATGACCATCTCCTCTGTATGGTCGGTGACGGTAATCCGTTCGTTCACAAGTACCCCGATATCCTGGAGATCGAGGAGAACGTCGTAGAGTTCACTGGACCGTACGGCAATATTGGCTGAGAGGTATATGTTGCTGTACTCGGTTGATGTCGTGCTGTTCTTGATGAACCCGTATTTTTTTACGACTTCGAGGAGCTGTTTCCGTGACTTGAAGAGGTTCTTGGTTTCAAAGTTCAGGTCCGCCCGGTATTCAAGCTGTCTCCCCATGGACTCGTCGAACTCCGTGTAGAATGGCGTTTCAATTCCCCGATCAGCGTCTTTCTTTTTTTCTCCGGTTGAAGCGTCATCTGTTCCTTCTCCCCCGGGAACAACTCCCCGCTTCATCATGAGTTCATCGGATAGGGCGTCCGGTTCGAATGACTCCTCCGCCGGAACAGTTTCCGATTCAGGTGCGGACTGATCAGCCTTCTGGCAGGAAAACGCAAATGATGAAATGGTAATCAGGATAATGAGTAAAAATTTCATTTTCATGCGGATACTCCTGTTCGGGTATTCTGACTGTATGACCGGATGCGACTGGAACGGTTCTTCGAAAATCTACTAAAAGATCGCGTAAATGACAAACTGAATCAGTATCAGAACAGTCGCCCAGATCCTGAGATCCCGCCACGGCTTTTTGTCAGGGGCCCCCTGGAATATAAAACTTTTCGGGATGAACCATGTTGCCACTAAAACTATGAGAAAAAGGACAACCGCCCCGATTTTTGCCGTCCAGAGGGGAAGTGAATGAACGAAATCCATCATTTGAGTACCTTCTTTACTGTTGTGCTGTAGGTGAGATTCTCCAGCTCTTCGTCCGGTTTCGGTTTTGTAAATGAGCTCACTGTAAAGAGAACTGCTACCGAAAAGATAAAACTCCAGAATGCGATGTAGAGCATGTTGGTACCGAAAGCCCCGAGGACTGCGGCAAAGGCAAGTCCTGTAACCAGGCTCGACAACCCTGCTATCGGGGTCGTTTTCTTGAAAAGGATCCCGATAATGATAAGGGCGAAAATAGGTCCCTGGAAGAGGGAGAGGACGTACTGCACATACACGTATATCCCCTCGAAACGGGCGGTGAGGGGAGCAAGGAAAACCCCGAATATAAGGACAATGAAGGTAAAGATTTTCCCGAGCTTGAGCTCAGATCTGTCGCTCAAAGGTTTTTTTCTAAGCACGCCGATGATGTCCCGGGTAATCATGACCGAGGTAGAGTTCATGGTGGAATCTATCGATGACTGGAGTGCGGCGATAAATGCCACGAACATCAATCCCGAAAGGCCCGGCGGCAGTATGTTCTTTATGACCCAGGGGAGGGCCTGGTCCCCGTGGTCCAGCCCACCCGTTACCATGACCAGGGCCAAAAAGCCGGGGAGCACGATGAGAAAGGGGACAAAGGTCTTGGCGATGGCGGCGAGAATCATTGACGCCCTGCCGTCCCATTCGGTGCGGGCACCGAGGGTCCGCTGCAGCACCGCCTGGTTTGCGCACCAGTACGCGGGTGAGAGGACAAAGCCGAGGCCGAGGATTACCCCTGGCCAGGGGAACGATTCATGGGTTGACGGAAGAAAAGTGTTCAGGTGCTGGGGATAGTCCCTCTGAAGTGTGGTGATGAAACTGTTGAATCCCCCTACCTTTTCGATTCCGATGACGGCGACCGCTATGGCGCCGGTGAACATGATGAAGAGCTGTATGGTGTCCGTTATTGCTACAGCCCCGAGCCCTCCTGCTATGGTATAGAAGCCGACGACGCATGAGGTTACGATAATGCTAAACCAGATCGGCCACCCGAGGTAGGTCCTGAGCATGATGGCAGTGGCCCAGAGAAAGACACCGACGATTATGACAGAAAATACGCTCAGGACAAAGGCGGACAATACCCTGACCGAATTGTTGTACCGCTTCCCCAGGTATTCAGGAATTGAGAAAACCCCGGCCCGCCAGTAAAAGGGTATGAATATGAATGCGGAAAGTATCATGGCGGGGATGGCGCCGATCCATTCGAAATTCGCCTGGGAGATACCGATTTTATAGGCGTTGCCTGCCGCTCCCACGTAATCGTTAGACCCGATATTGGTACCTATGATGGAGAGGCCAATTATCCACCAGGGGAGCGTTTTACCCGCCAGGAAATAATCTGCCGAGGTGTGTATCTTCTGCCGATAATAGTAGCCGAATACGGTAATCCCCCCGAGGTAGGCAATAATGAGGAAAATATCAATCCAGTGTGTTCCGGTATTAATGAATGATCCCATGTTTTGTTCCTGTTTTTTCATGATTTTTATCAGACAATAAAATCCGATTCAATAAAAAAATTATTGCGCGGGGGATATTCTTTAAATAAAATTACACATAGATTTTGAATATCTAAGGAAACATGCAATGAAAAAGAAAATTGTAATCACTGCAACAGTACTGGTTCTCGTAATAGCCGGGGCTTTGTTCGGGGCCGCCTGGTATTTTACCTCCATGATTATTGATCCCCCGGTGAAAAAATGCGACCCGGAGCATTTTATCTACTGCGGGAATCCCTCGGAGCTGAACCTTCCCTTTGAAGAGGTATCATTTAAAACGAAGGATGGCCTTACCCTGTACGGATGGTTCATTCCGTCCGGGAATTCGGACAGGGCCGTAATCATGGTCCATGGCCATACCGCGAGCCGCAACGAGGGGATGCGGTGGGTGAAGTCATTCCACAACGGGGGATTTAACATCCTTACCTTTGACCTGCGGAACAGCGGGAAGAGCGAGGGAGACTCCACCTCCATGGGGTATCACGAGAAGAAGGACGTTATCGCCGCGGTTGATTATCTTTTTAATGAAAGGAACACCAAAAAAATCGGCGTGTTCGGGGTCTCCATGGGGGCAGCAACATCAGCCCTGGCCATGGCCGAGGACGAGCGAATCAGGGCGGGTATTTTCGAGGCCGGCTACGCTGACTTCAAGGACCTTCTGGCCACCCTGGCGAAACGGGACTTCGGCCTGCCGAATTATCCCCTCATGCCCCTGGTCATTTGGGTTTTCGAGATGAGGACCGGTGCAGACATGGATGACTTCGCCATGGAGAAAAATCTCCCCCGTATTTCACCGAGGCCGGTCATGATAATCCACTGCAAAGAGGACAATTATATTCCTTATGAGCACGGCCTTCGCAATTTTCAGGCGGCACAATCGAACAAAGAGATGTGGACATCCCCCTGTAAAAAGCATGCCCGGGCCTGGCAGGGTGACCAGAAAACAGGGGAAATGAAAACCGTTGGTTTTATGAAAAAACACGTTCAGTAACATATTTAGGGAAATAACTACGCATATAAAGCATTCACTGAAACCGGGCCGGGGTCCGGTTTCAGTTTTTACAGTGAAAAAGCCATAAAAATTTTTTTTGATAAAGGCGCGGTAAACCGCTATATTTTTATACGGGTGTACAATGTCTGAAAAACTACTGATATCGATCCCCTTCCAGGGGGACACCAGCAGAATAGAAAAGTCACTGCAGAAACTGGAGGAACAGAAGTACGGTGATGTCCTCATCGTGGATGACGGATCCGGAACCGACATCTATGATCTAATAAGGAGCCGCGAGTGGATCCGGTATATCCGCCACGACATGAGTATCGGCTACGGGGGGGCCCTGATATCCGCCCTGAAATATGCCAGGGACAATACCTACGACATCGTCGTGAACCTGGACCCGGAGAATCTCAACTACCTGGACGATCTCCCCGGTATCATGGAAAACATGAAGTATGGATTCGACGTGGTGTCCTGCAGCAGGATCCTCGAAAATTTTGATTACAACCGGATAGACGATTCAGTCAAGTCACAGGTAATGGAGCTTTCCGGTTCATTGAAGCAGGCTACCGGCCTCGATATTACCGACCCCCTCTCCGGCATACTATCATTTCGCGTGGAATCGATGAAATCCATGGAGCTAACCGAGTTTTCCCACGCGGTCTTTCTGCAGATCTGGATCCAGTCGGCCTATTACGGCCTCACCGTTATAGAAATTCCCTCCCGGTCCGAGGCCCGTTTCGGCAGGGAATTCGAGCTCCATGAGGATTCCCTCGGATATTTTCTTTCCATTGTTGAAACAGAAAAGTATCTCTACACAAAGGGTTCAATAAATTAAACGGCCTGCTGTCAGTTATTTTTCCCATATTCCGATAACTATAGTGAGAATGTGATCCACGCGCCATGTGTGGGGCAGGAACAACCTGAATCTTAAGGTACTTCATAAAATGAGATTACTACGTATAATCATCACGGCTGTTGCAATAATCTGTTCAGTGCTTTCGGGACATGCCCAGGAATCTGAAGATTACGAGTCCCTTTTTGCCGGTGGAAAATGCGAAGAGGCGCTGAAGATAATCAACGGGAAATTAGATGATATCTATATCACCAGGGTGGAGGACAAGCGGGTGCCGACCGGTTTCATAACCATGAAATCCGCGGAAAAGGTGGACCTGGTACAGCTTTTCCGGGAACGGAAGGCCGAAGGTTTTTTTATCGAGGAGAATCCGGAGCTCTCGAAACTTCACCTCTACGGGGCCAGGTGTTATTTCAAGCTGAAGAGGTACGATAAAGCACTGAGCAATTTTACCCAGTCCCTGAGATTCAAGAAACTGGAGCCAATGAAGGATGATGTTTATTTTTACGAGATGGCACAGGTTTTCAGGGAGACCGATAAGTTCACCGCCTATCTCAATTTTCTCGAGATGGCCTATACAATGAATCCTGAAAAATACGATTATTCACTGGAGCTCGGGAACGCCCTCTACCCGACCGCTGAGAAGAAACGGGCTGTTTATCATCTGGAACGGTACGTCAAGTCCGCTGAACAGGAGATTGATCCGGCACTTTTACTGAAACTCGGGAATCTCCACGAGGATACGGGGAGGTATCTTGAAACCGAACAGTACTACCGGGACTATCTCGAGAAAAAACCGGAGGACGGGGTGATCCATTTCGCCATCGGCTACATAGCCATGAACCGGACCGGCAATTATCCCCTTGCTGTACGGTCTTTTGAGAGATCGCTGGAGCTCCTTCCGGAAAAGGATATTTACCGACGCGCGAAGGCCTATGAATACAAGGGGGACATCGCCCTGGACGAACTCGAGTACGGCAGGGCCATCGAGTTCTTCCAGGAGGCGGTGAAGTACCAGGAACGGGTCAGGGAAAAAATCGAGAAAAAACAGGCCGAACTGTCAAGGCTTCAGGATAATATCAACGAGCTGAAAACCTCCCTGCTTCAGGTTGAGGATTTCGATAAGTACGAGGAGTATGAGTCACTCCTTGACGAAAAGGGTTTTATGGAAACTGAGATCCGAAAAATTGAGAATGAATACCTGAAGATGAATGCGGGCAAGCTCCGGTGGAACATGGCCATGTCGTACGAAAAAACCGAAAAACTTGAGAAGGCAATAGAGTATTACCGGCAGGCAATAGCCTTTGACTACCAGGCAAACGACGCCAGGGATAAGATCGTCAAATTACAGTTGAAAATAAAACGCGGCTTTTAAATAATAGTAAGCGGGTACCTCTAACAATTTTATTTAGTCTTGATTAATCAAGGCTAAATAAAATTTACACCATAATACGTACCAAAAAGGGAACCTCAAGTTTAGTTAATAGAGGTTCCCTACATTATTAGTAACAGGGATAACAATATGTCCGGACATTCTAAATGGTCCACGATAAAGCGAAAAAAGGGCGCCCAGGACGCGAAGCGGGGGGCCCTGTTCACCAAGATCATACGGGAGATTACCGTAGCCGCCAGAGCAGGCGGAGACAATATTGATGCCAACGCCAGGCTTCGCGCTGCGGTCTTAAAGGCCAGGGCGAACAACATGCCCAATGATAACATCGAACGGGCCATAAAGAAGGGTACCGGCAATCTGGACGGCATCAGCTATGAGGAGATCACCTACGAGGGCTACGGCCCCGGCGGGGTCGCCATAATGGTGGACTGCCTTACCGACAACAGGAACAGGACGACCCCGGAGGTGAGAACGGCCTTCAGCAAGAACGGCGGAAGCCTCGGGGAAACCGGCTGCGTCAGCTACCTTTTTGACAGGAAGGGAATGATTACCATTGAACAGGGCCAGACGAACGAGGACGATGTGATCGAGATGCTCCTCGATTATGACATTGAGGACATCAGAACTGAAGATGAAAATATTGTCATCCTCACTTCGCCCGAAGCCTTCAGCGAAGTGAACGACATCCTGGAAAAAAAGAACCTGAACCTCATCGTGAACGAAATCACCTTTATTCCCCAGACTTACGTCGAACTCGATGAGAAAAAAGCGACCCAGTGCCTCCGCCTGATTGAGATCCTGGAGGACCTGGACGACGTCCAGAACGTCTATTCAAACTATGACATCCCGGACGAGATAATGATGAAACTCAGCGAGGCCAGTTGAGAATACTCGGCATTGATCCCGGTTATGACATCCTCGGCTGGTCGGTAATCGATGATCCATTTACCATAGTCGATTACGGTGTCATCAAGACGAAACCGGGGCAACCGATTGATGAGCGCCTCGGGATTATCCACGAATCCCTGCAATCGATAATCAGGGATTACGAGCCCCGGTGCGCTGCCATCGAAAAGATCTATTTCGCGAAAAATACCAGTACGGCGATGCAGGTCGCCATGTCCATTGGTGCCGTCATCCTGACCCTGAGGATGAACAAAATAGTATTCTACGAGTATACACCGGCCCAGGTGAAGCTCTCCATAACCGGATTCGGCCGGGCCTCCAAGGACCAGGTCCAGGTGATGATTAAGAAAATTTTCAAAATAGTTGAAGTCCCCCGGCCCGATGACGCTGCGGACGCCCTTGCCATCGCTGCGTGCCATTCTTTTAAGAACCCGAAATTGACCGGGGTGTGAATGCTTAACCGGCAACCGCTTCAAAGAGTGCGTCATACCGGTCGATTATATTCTTCCAGTCGTACTGCTCAACCTGTCTCCTGAACCTGGTTCTGTCGAACCGTGTATAATCATTCGCCAGGCTCGCCAGTTTCTCAGCGAGTTCATCCTCTGACCGGTAGAAAACGTCGCCGAATGTAGATGCGGGGAAGAGTTCCCCGTAGGTCAACCGCTCCGGGAGGAGCGGGATGGTATTGCAGTAAACGGCTTCCACTATGCTGATGCCGAAGAAGTCCTGGTATGAGGTGACCGGTATTATGTCCGATTTCCAGAGAAGCCTGGCGTATTCATCGAAATTCCGGGCGAATCCGAATTGAACAATCTTGTCGTCGAGCCTTTCTTTCGCTCTGGTGAATTCGTCCGGTATTGACACGAAGTGTTCACCGAGCAGAATCAGCCTGAATTCGGTATTCATTGCTTTGAGCTCGTAAACAGCCTTAAAGAATGTTTCAGGATTCTTGTCGTATTCCCACCGATGGTTCCAGAGTATATGGGGATGGCGGTTATGTTTATTTGAACCTGTATTAAATCGATCGAACCGTGACAGGTCTATCCCCACGGGAAGGACCGTGGACATGGATTCAATTTTTTCAATGGATGAAAGCTCGTTATAATCAGGGAACTGGTTCAAAAAAATTCGCAGTTTGTCAATGAATCCCCTGCGGTGGTACTCTGAATTAAAACAGACATGGTCTGCCGAAAGTGCCGATACCAGATTTATAAAAGAGTAGTGCCTGTCCCGGTTTTTTTGCACGTCGCGATCAGTCGGCGACCAGGGATAGGTCAGCTGGTTTTCATGTAAATACATGATGACCGGCGTGTCATGGGTCTGTTCCCTGGTGAGGCCCAGAAAGGTTGAAAGATTGAGCATGTCGCTGGCGATTATGAGATCCGGATGGTACTTTTTTCCGATAAATTCTCTGGCCATGGTGATGCTTCCACCGTGCATCCTCCACTTCCAGAATTTACCGGTCATGGTAAGAAGATTAATTGTATGACTGCTGTATTCCTTCAGCCCTTCGGCCCATGAACGGTGGGACCCGGTAAAGTACGGCTCGATCAAAACTATATCCATCTTACGCAACGCGGAAAGCTATGAGGGTTATATCGTCATGCTGAGGTATCTTTTTGGTGAAACGATTCACGTCGTCGATAACTGCCGAAACAAGTTCAACAGGTGTTTTCCCGTAATTATTCACAAGGACAGAGTGGAACCGCTCCAGTCCGTATTCCTCTTCGTCACTGTTCATGGCCTCGTCAATGCCGTCGGTGTACTGAATGAAGTAATCCCCCCTGTTCAGTTTTATCTCGCGGATTTCGCTGTGTTTCAAGAATAGATCGGTGGAAGCGGCCCCCAGGGCTATACCGCCGGCGGGTATTTCCATCAGCTGCCCGTTTCGCAGGACAATTCCGGGATTATGCCCCGCGCTGGAACAGGTCAGTTTCAGGGAACCGAGGTCGAGTATCCCGTAAAACATGGTGACGAAATATCCGCTGGCAGTGTTCTTTTTCAGGTAGGTGTTTATCTGTTCGAATATTTTTTTCGTGTTTTTCGTTTTTTCGCAGTAGGTATGGAGGAGGGTCCGGGTCATGGCCATGACCAGTCCTGATCCCACCCCGTGACCGGAAACATCAGCTATTGCGATTCCGAAGGAGTTGTCCCCGAGATTGATGAAATCATAATAATCACCCCCGGACTCGGTCTGGGCAGCGTAATAGGCCCCGAACTGGATACCGGGAATCACCGGGAGTTCTTCCGGCAGCAAAGCGGCCTGGATCTGCCGGGCGGTGATGAGCTCGTTCTCCATACGCTGTTTAATCAGCATTTCGTCCTGGGCCTTTTTCAGATTATGAGTCATGATGTTGAAAATATCGGCGAGGCGACCGAGCTCATCGCTCCCCTTGAGCTCAATTTTTTTATCGAGTTTACCCCTGCCGATCTCCAGCGCTCCTTCGGCAAGTCTGGATATCTTCCTGATGATCAGTGTCGGAAAAAAGAGGGCGATAAAGAATGCCCTGATAAGAATACTCAGGATGAGATCGATTATCTCTTTTCTGTTCTCGGCCATCTCGGCGGAAAACTCCGTACGCTGGAGGAAGAGTCCGAGAACTCCTGCCAGGTCCTCCCGGAAAGTAATCATGGCGAGTTCGCGTGTTTCTTCTGGTACCCGCGTGTCCATGTTGTAATGCTTCAGATAGTAATAGAATTTTCTCCATACACCGGGGCGCTCGCTCAACTTTACCGGGGGTATGCCGTAATTCTTGAGGAGCTTGTAGAAATGGAGCCTGAATTCAGAGAGAAGGACAGTATCTCCCTTCTCGTTCAGATAGTTTATAAAATCCTTACGGAGTTCACTTCGTTTTTCAGGTGTCAGGCGGGCCGTGCTGTAATTGCGGAGGAGAAACTGATAAAGTAAAAGTTTTTTCCTGCTGGTATCCATACCGATCTCGTAATCGAGATTCATCTCGCTGTCGATTATTTTCTCGATGAAAATCGTTCGGAACTGATCTCCGGTTTCTATGTGCTTCGATACCAGTTCCCTGTAAGTGAGATCGGATGTGTCAACAGGGGATCTCGAACACCAGCCGGTATACTTGTTATAGGAAATGGTATGGTGTTCGGCATGTCTGTCAATAGGGGTTGATGCAAAGTCCAGGAAGAATTCATAGAGCCGGGAGTGATAGGGATTATCGAAAAGGGGGATCCCGGTTATTACGTAATCCTTCTCGTCTTTTTGTACGTGTTCTATCCTGCCGAGATAGAGTTCGGTCTCCATGTTTGTCATGAAGTGCCTGAATATGGTGGGGGAGAGCTGTTGGTCGTACCTGCCGTCGCGCCAGGTGAAATTAAACACCTTCCTGTTCCCCCGAACAGCAAAGAGGAGGCCGGTCATCTGGTCGAAATAAAGATACTGGGTCTTGTAGAGATACTGGATCCTGTTGCGGCTCTCGAAGTCAAACTCCTGGTCGTCCCAGTCGATATCGATGATAAAGGCGATATCGAGAATTCGTTCCTTTCCGATGACCGATTTGAAATAGGTGTTCATTTTTTTCAGGGAATCGCGCAGGCCGACCCTGGCCCCGTATTTCTGAGCCGGGGATGAATCGTCAGAGATGAGAGTATCCCTCAAGCGGAGGTATTGGGCAGCGGGGTCTTCCGCTCCCTTTAATACCGTTCCGCTGAGCCGTTTCATGGACTCGTTGATTTTCCGGACATGCTGGTTATAAAGGGCGAAACCGAGAAGGATTGAGACAAAAGTCATGCCCGCTATCATGATTATCGAAAATTTAAAGCGGATTCCGAAAACTACGGGCCTGATCTTTCTGGATATTGTTTTCATGTTGTTATTAATCGAATTTTGTGACGAGGAAATTATACAGACCCGAGAAAGCGATTCCGAGAATGAAGAAGTCCACCAAGGTGTACAGGGTATTGATTATTACTCCGGCTATTCGGCTTGCCGGAGGTTCGTTAAGGTTTGCCACAATTGAAAACCCGCCGCTCGGATGAACCGATTCAAAGAGTGAAACCAGTTCTGCGCCAAATCCGTTGATGGAACACCATATATAGAGAATCAGTGCCGGGACTGTTCCGACGATCACGGCTGTCACGGTAAACCATTTCGTGTTGAGTTTCATGACGGTAACCTCAGGGGTCTATTGTTTTCAATACCGTAACAGTTAATAAAGAATGAGTCAACGAAAAATCATGAATAAAACCAGTTACCGCGACTCTCACCCGAAAAATTGGTAAAAAAGAATTGAATATTTTCATTTTATTGAAACGATGCGGTCATGAATATACTCCTGACCAACGATGATGGTTATTTTGCCCTTGGGATAGTAAATCTCTTCGAAACCCTGTCCCCCCTGTACACTACCTATATTGTCGCGCCCGAGCAGGAGAGGAGCGGGTGCTCGAACGCGATAACAACCCGGGATAATCTCGTGCTGAAAAAACATGATGAAAAAATTTTCTCGGTCTCCGGGTACCCGGCGGATTGCGTAAACATAGCTGTCCATTCCGAAGTATTGCCTGAATTTGACATTGTCATTTCCGGGATTAACCACGGACCAAACCTCGGCGATGACATCATCTTCTCTGGCACTGTGGCCGGGGCCAGGGTTGCCCGTATGTACAGGACTACCGGCATAGCGGTATCCATTGACAGCTATCACCGTCCTTCACCCTATTTCAGCGACGTTTCTCGATTCATCAGCAGGTTCCTTGAGCGAAACGGGAGAGACCTTGTTGAGAGGCCTCAGTTCCTTAACATCAATTATCCGAACATCCCCCGTGAAAAGATTAAGGGGGTAAAATATACCTCTGTAGGGAAACGGATTTACCGTGATTCTTACAGGAAATCGAGAATCAATCCTGATGAGGTGGTGCTCACCCTTGATGGGACCATCGATTCCCATGATATTGACGGCACTGACGCCACTGAGTTGAAACAGGGTTATATATCAATAACACCCCTGACCCTTGATACGACGGATCAAGATGTTCTGAAACAGTATCTATCAGACAAAAACCATGTCGGAAGCAGATTTAAATAAGCAGATTCGGTCATTCCTTAATTCGGCTTTTAGAAGCATTCACACCAGGGACTATAACGAAGCCCTGAGGGAGCTCAAGGCCGCCGAGGTACTGGACAGGCAAAACCCCGAAATCCTGTACAATATCGGCATTACCTATTCCAGGATGGGCCTGCATAAAACAGCGGTCGAGTATTTTGACAGGGTGGTTCAGCTCCCCCGGACCTTCATAGATATCGCCATGGTAAAGAAACTCCTGGCCTTTTCCCACATCAACCTGGGATCGTACAATATGGCCCTGGGCATACTGGATCCGATTATCAATAACAATCATGACGACGATACATCCCTGAGCATGAAGGCATACTGTTTGGAAAAGTCCGGGAAGTTGGACGAAGCGATGAAGATTTACCGGTTTGTCATCAAGAAAAATCCGGCCAGCACCTCAGCGTACAACTCCCTCGCCTACCTGATCGCGGAAACCGGCGGCGATCTCGACACTGCGCTCAAGCTCGGAGAACAGGCACTGAAAAGGGAACCGGAAAACCCTTATTATCTTGATACCGTCGGCTATATTCACCTTAAGCGTGGTGACTACGATAAGGCCGGTGAGTACCTGGCGCGGGCCATAGAGAAATATCCCCTTTCCGAGGAAATCAAGGGGCATTATCTCATGGCAAGGAAGAAACAAACATCATGAGAATAGTACTCATGTTAGTATTTTTAACGATGGTCTGCTGTTCGGGCCCATTCTACAGGGAGTACCGATTTCCGCAAAAGGGATTTGCGGTACGGTTTCCCGCGAAATGGACCGTTAAACAGGATTACCGGGGGACCGATGTCATGGTGCTCATCCCCTCTGAAAAATTTTCCACCCCCTACCGGGAAAATTTCAACATAATTCGAGAAGAGCTTAAGGGACAGGTTGACGTTGATGAATACACCAGGGAACAGGTAAAGTCGATACAGAATAGCGGGATACTCAGGGATTGCGTCATTGAAAAGAGGGGAGAAATGACACTGTACGGCCGCCGTGTCCCCTGGTACGTGTACCGGTACCGAATCGGGGGGTTTACTGTCCGTTCCCTGACCTGCGTCGTTCATGACGGGAATACGGTATTCTTGCTGACAGGGATTACCGAATACACGGGCTTTGAGAAGTATGAACCGGTCTTTATGAAGATCGTTAAGGGATTCGAGCTTCTGTGATGAATAAAAAGGCTGTCAACACGGTCATTTTCATCTATCTTGCGTGTTCCCTGTCAGCTGCGGGTTCCGGAGATGCATTGGAACGTGCTGACAAACTTGTAAATGAGAAGAAATACAATAGCGCTTTTAATATACTGGTGAAAGCGGACCCGGGAAATGATAATCCGGATATTTTGGTCAGGAAAACTGAAATTCTGCTGAACTTTTTTGCCGATTCAATGATGCACAAGACCTTTGCCCTGCGGGACCTGAAACCGGGTGAGTCAATTGAAGATATTCGGGGCAGGCCGGGAGATTATGAACTCCATATATTTCCCGCCGGTGAAATACTATCTGTAGCCAACAGGAAAAATCCCGGCCACGGGGGTC
Organism: uncultured Leptospirales bacterium; assembly: GCA_964514165.1. GTDB lineage: Bacteria > Spirochaetota > UBA4802 > UBA4802 > UBA5550 > CAZEPS01. The sequence continues at coordinate 5,823 of CAZEPS010000011.1, read as the reverse complement.
TCCACCGCGTCCTTGGAAACTACTATTTCCAGGTATATCATGTATACGGTGATCGGTGGCATATTGATCCCCTTGAGGTGATGAACCGGGCCCTGAAATATTACGGCAGGGCAACAGAACTTTCGGCCATGAATAAGGGTTCCCTGTATAATTACGGTATTCTTCTGCTGGTGAAAAAGGATTACCTTCACGCTGAAAAGATATTCAGGGAGTTACTCGACCGGGATGAACGTTCCGCCCCGGCCTGGTACCACCTGGCCTACATTGATTATGAAAGGAATAATCTCAACAGGGCAATGGACATGGCAAAGAAAGCCCTTTCATATTACAATGAAAGTTCGGACAGGGGAAGTGTCTGGTATCTTATGGGACTCATCAATGAAAAGAAGGAATCCTGCGAAGATGCCCATGAAAGCTATGTCCAGGCGCTGAATTATGATAACGAAAACTATTCTTATCTTAAATCACTGGTGATTTCATCACTGAGAACCGGGAGAGAAAATGACGGAATGCGATACGCTGAAAAAATGATCTCCCGGGAACCAGAGAATATCGGTATTTTCAAGGACCTGATATACGTATTCGGCACACTGCAATTTTCGAAACAGCTTATCACCGTATTTGATAAAACAGAGAAAAAATATGGTAAGAATTTTCTCATCCTGGGGAACGTTTATTACAGCAGGGCACTGATCTTCTCCCGTTTTTCAAAAAACAGGAAGGCGGCAAAAAAAAATTTCCTCAAGGCTGCGGATTATTATAAACAAGTATACCCCGGGGATCACGAGGTGTTTGAGATAATAAATAACGAACTGAGGAAATAAATGAACACAAACCTGTTTTCTAATGAAGAATTTCAGTTTATCATGGATTTGGTTACGAGAAGCGGAGACCTGGCCCTCTCGATACAGGATGGGGAAATGGATGTACGTTTCAAGAAGGATGAATCGATCGTGACAAAAGCGGATCTGGCTGTTCAAGAGCTTCTTATTTCTGAACTGAGGGGAAAGTTCCCTGAATCCGTTTTTGTCCATGAGGAAAATTTTAACAGGGATAAAGTGGAGATAGATGATCATTCCCTGTCATTTATAATAGATCCTGTAGACGGTACTGCCATGTACAGCATGCGCCTCCCTACCTGGAGTATCAGCCTCGGTGTGTTCAGGGGATACGAGCCGGTTTACGGGTTCGTTAATTCTCCCGGTTCAAACATGTTTTTCCATAATGACGATACCCATGCCTACCTTAACGGGACGCCGGTACAGGCCGACAAAAATCTTCCTGTTAACAGGGAAACGAATGTCTTTTATGCTTCAGAAATATACAAGAATTTTTTAATAGATTATCCCGGCAAGGTACGGAATCTCGGCTCTACAGCACTTCAGGGGTCGCTCCTCGCTGACAGTAGACGTAACAGGACCCTGGCCTTTATCGGGAGCGCGTTTCTATGGGACTGGGCAGGGGCGATACCGATAATTCTCAAGGCAGGTTCTAATTTGAGATACATAACCGGGGAGGACGTTGATTTCAGTGAGATTATTAAGAACAGCTATGAATTTCCTGAATTTTGTATCGCCTATTCCATTGATGATTTTGAAAGTGTAAGAAAAATATTCAAAAAAAATGATAAATAATCAATCCCTATGGAAAAAACAAAAATTTGTGATGAGCAGCCAGTATTTTACGTTATAATGATGAAATATTAATACCTTGACAGAATTAATATATAGGAAGAACGTTGCCCTATTCTTGATTTTTATAATCATATTTAGCTATTATCTATAGAGGGTACATTTATAAATTGGTTTTAATCATGGTTTATTATGGATAAAGCCAGTTAAAATCAATTTATGTACCCTAAAAAGAACCTCTTGCTAAATTATTAGAGGTTCCCTGGATTTATTTCTTTATACGGCCGGTTACGACCGGTAATTTTTTTTTGGTATGTTCATATATGGTGGTTAAACGACGTTCCGGGGCTCCGAGATCCAGGTTGATTGGTGTTTTTGTTGTGTTTATTTCAATCATACTGGCCGGCATTTTTGTCTATTCTGTTTTCATTATATCCAGGGATTCAGCGGGCATTCGCAATGTTAATCTAGTATTGCTCGAGGATCTGAGCTATTATTCACTCGTTTTACCGATATTACTTGTCAGTCTCCTTGTTATTGGAACAGGGTTCTGGATTGGCTGGACAATATTGACTATCAAGGTGGTGCCTTCAATGCCTGAAATAATAGAAAAAAGGGATTTTTCTAAAGTACAGGCCTTTTTTCTCTGCCTGTTTACGTTAGCCATTGCGGTATTACTCATATACGGCGTTTACATAAGGAGTTTCTGGGCACTGGCAATCCCGGCTGCTGCCATAACGCTTGTTGTTCTCGGTGCTGTGTTCTGGGTGGGTGTCGCGATTATCACCACACGATCTACACTGCCGGAAGAAAAGAAGAGTAATGATGCATGAAAGTCCTTCTGCTTTGCTACAGGGGCAATCCCTATTGCGGGGGACAGGGCATCTATCTCTATTATCTGAGCAGCGAGCTGGCGAAACTTGGGGCTGAGGTTGACGTTATCGTCGGTCCTCCCTATCCTGATCCTCTGGATGACTGGGCGACCGTGTACAAGATGGATAATCTCAACGTCTGGTTTTTGAAGACCCGGGAGATTCCGTACGCGAAATTGAAAAGGATGTTTCGGAATCTGAATTTTGTTGATTATCTTCTAACCCGTTTCAACATATTTCCGGAAATGGAAACCTTCAGTATCCGGGCCTTCTTTTTTTTACGAAATCTTCTCGGGAAAAAACAATATGATATCATACATGATATAAACGGCCTCGGCTGGGGGTTGATTCCCGCTCGATATTTCGGGATCCCGATTGTTTCCACAATACATCATCCTTTGACCCGTGACAGGGAAGCCGATCTTATGATGGACAGGTCTTTCTGGGGAATGGTGACAACCCTGCTCTTTTATCCGATTGCCATGCAGCGGGTTGTAATCCGGTTCATGGACCGTGTCATTACCTCATCCAGGGAGGGAGTAGAGGAATTGAACAGGGCCCTGGGAGCAAGAAAAGAAAAAATCACCTATGTCTATAACGGTATAGATGTACACATGTTCACTAATACCGGTGAAGAGAGAGAAGAGCGGTCTCTGCTTTTCGTGGGTGACACGGAAGACTATAAAAAGGGTCTCATCTATCTCCTGGAAGCACTCCGCATGCTGCCCGAGGACGTCACACTCACGATAGTTGACGAGGGCCCTCCCAGGAAACTGACCGCCACGAAGATGGTAAAAAAACTAGGCCTGGAAAACAGGGTGATATTTACCGGCAAGGTCGGAATCCGTGAACTGGTAAGCCTGTACAGCAGAAAGACTGTTCTGGTCATGTCTTCCCTGTATGAGGGATTCGGTCTTCCGGCGGCAGAAGCCATGGCCTGTGAAACGCCTGTTGTTGTAACCAGCGCGGGGGCCTTGAAAGAAGTGGTTGATCACAACAGCGGCATTATTGTAGAACCAAAAGATTCGAAAGCATTATATGCGGCTATACAGACACTTCTTGATGATAACGGACTACGAATAACCATGGGCAAAAACGGAAGAAAAAGAGCCGAGAATAATTATGCCTGGCCGGTGGCAGCCCGGAAAACAATGGACGTGTACAGATCGGTTATCCGTGAAACAGGGGGGGGCATATGAAAATCTGTATTTTAAGTTACAGGGGAAATCCTTACTGCGGGGGACAGGGGATCTATCTCATGTATCTGGCAAAAGAACTGGTAAATCTCGGCCACGAGGTCCATGTTATCGTGGGCCCCCCGTATCCGTTTGAGATGGAAGGCGTCACAGTTCATCATATCGATAATCATAATTATTTTAACAAGAAGAAAAATTTTATTAATAGCGAACGGCCATTTGCTTCACTACAGCCGGTGAACATGTATGAATTTATCGCGTCAAAGTTCGGTATTTTCCCGGAAATTGAGACCTTTTCAGTCAGGGCTTTTCTGAAATTGAAGGAGCTTGTTAAGACACATAAATTCGACATCATACACGATAATCAATGCCTTGGGTGGGGATTTCTATTGATAAAACGGCTGGGTATACCATTCGTTTCAACCATTCACCATCCGTTGTCCATTGATCGTTCGACCTGGTTTGAATACCCGTCGAATTTTAATGATAAGATGAAACGGGTCCTCTACTATCCCCTGATCATGCAGAAGTTTATCGCGAACAAAATGAACAGGATTATTACCGTGTCCCACGACTCGGCGGTGGAAATAAACCGCGCCTTTGGCGTGAAAGAAAACAACATCAGCGTCATCTATAACGGCATGGACCCTGATCTGTTCTATCCGGTAAAGGGGGTAAGGAAAAGGGAACGAAGCATAATCTTTGTGGGGAATGTCGAGGACAGGAAAAAGGGGATTATCTATCTTCTGAAGGCCATGAAATTGTCGAAACACAAGGTGCATCTCACCATCGTTGACGGTGGGGCACCCAACAGGAGTTTCGTCCCCCGCATGATTGATAAACTGCAGCTGAACAGCAGGGTGAGCTTCACCGGAAAGATCCCTATTGACAGACTTATCAGGCTATATTCCCAGATGGAACTGGCGGTTTTTCCTTCATTGTATGAGGGATTCGGTTTTCCGGCGGCAGAAGCCATGGCCTGTGAACTGCCGGTTATTACGACAACCGCCGGTGCACTTCCGGAGGTGGTCGGTGAACACATGAAGACCGGTTACCTGGTTCCGCCCCGGGACCCGAAAGCCATTGCCGAGGGTATTGACTATTTTTTTGATAATCCTGATGTGAGTTTCAGGATCGGGAGGGCGGGCCGGGAAAGAATTCTCAAGCTCTTTACCTGGAGAAAAGCGGCTGAAGATCTTGTGAGCATCTACAATGAGGTAATTGATGCTTACCGTCAATTATGAGAAACTCGCTGTCAGCAGGGGACACCTCGCCCTTGACGCGGGCTGTGGAGAAGGGCGTCATTCGTTTGAATTTATAAAGCGCGGGGCACAGGTTTTTTCCATGGACCTGGACATGGATTCACTCCTGAAGGCCCGGTTTAATCTTGCCCAGATCAACAGGGCCGGCCAGTCTCACGAGGACTCCCGTTTTCTGGTCCATGTCGGTGACGCCCTGAATCTCCCCTTTAATGACGAGACCTTTGACAGGATTATCTGCTCCGAGGTAATGGAACACGTTGAGGATGATGAACTCGCCCTCAGTGAATTCGTCAGGGTCTTGAAGAAGAACGGTCTCATCGCTATAACGGTTCCCACCTTTTTCAGCGAACTGGTCTATGACGCCATGACATACGAGTATTTCACCTCGCCGGGGGGGCACATCAGGAAATACCTTCCCAAAAAACTGGCATCCATGATGGACAGAAACAACCTGCAGATTTATGATATCGACTTCAAACATTCGTTTCATACCATCTGGTGGATGATACGCTGCGTTGTCGGGCTTCACCTTAATGATCACCCCATGACAAAGGGGTATCACCGGTTTCTGCATCTCGGCTTGTTTTCACCTTTCATGAGAAAGTGCGAACGTTTTTTTGACAATTTTTTTCCCAAGAGCATGGTTCTCTATGCGTGGAAACCCTGATTAATCCTGAAAATAGTAACGTATCATGTTAAAAATATCTTGAAAAATAGAACTCCTCTACGAATCTTCACTGAAAGAAAAAGACTTTGATTAGACTCGTCGGTTTTATGAAAAAAACAGTATTGATATTGATTTTCGTTCTTATTTCCTGTACCCTCTTTTCCCATGGATAGAAGGGAAAAGGAATATACCTGC
>CAZEPS010000010.1:27206-38854 GCA_964514165.1 uncultured Leptospirales bacterium | reverse complement strand
ACGACATCACCCGGGAGACCCCGGCGTCGTTCGAGCCGACCATAGATTACGTGGTGTTGAAGGCCCCGCGGTGGGCCTTCGAGAAATTCGAGGGGGCCGATTCCCGCCTCGGGACCCAGATGAAGTCGGTCGGCGAGGCCATGGCCATCGGCCGCACGTTCAAGGAGGCGTTCAAGAAGGCCCTCCGCTCGCTCGAGATTGAACGGTACGGCTTCGGTTCCGACGGCACCCTGAAGATCATGCACATGCTCAAGGGCCTGCCGGAGCGGCACAAGGCGGACATCATCGAGAAGGAGCTCCACAACACCAGGGAGGATCGGATCTTCTACATAAACATCGCCTTGAAGATGGGATGGACCGTGGAGCGAATCAACCGGCTTACCGGCATCGATCCCTGGTTTCTTCACCAGCTCAGGGAGATCGTTGAAGAAGGGAAGTTATTCCTCGAGGATTTCCGTGTAAACGGGCTCACGAACGAGAATGTTCTCCGGATGAAACAGCTCGGCTTCTCGGACCGCCAGCTCGGGTACCTGGCAAACCAGGGGGAGTTTATACGGCTCTACGAGCGGGGGGTCGAGCACAAGAAGGACTACTCCAGGAAGATCCGGGAGAAGGAACAGGATGTCCGTGATTTCCGCATGAAAAACGGCATCATTCCCGGTTACCGGCTGGTTGACACCTGCGCCGGGGAGTTCGAGGCCTACACCCCCTATTACTACTCTTCCTATGACGACGATACCGAGATAACCGCGAGCGGCGATAAAAAGATAATAATCATCGGCGGCGGGCCGAACCGGATAGGGCAGGGAATCGAGTTCGATTACTGCTGCTGCCACGCCTCCTTCGCCCTCAGGGAAGAGGGAATCAAATCGATAATGGTGAACTCGAACCCCGAGACCGTGTCCACCGACTACGACACCTCGGACCGGCTCTACTTCGAGCCGTTGACCCTTGAAGACATCCTTCACATATACAACGCTGAGAAACCGGACGGGGCCATTGTCCAGTTCGGGGGCCAGACACCCCTGCGGCTGGCCCGGCTCCTTGAGGAGAACGGGGTCAGAATAATCGGCACGTCCCCCGACTCTATCGACCGGGCCGAAGACCGCGAGCGCTTCGCAGAGGTGGTGAGGAAGCTCGACCTGGTGCAGCCGGAGAACGGCATCGCCTTCGCCGAGGAGGACGCGGTCACCATCGCCGCCAACATCGGGTACCCGGTCCTGGTGCGGCCCTCGTACGTGCTCGGGGGACGGGCCATGGCCATCATCTACGACGAGCAGAGCCTTATCGACTACATCAACAACGCTGTTGAGCTCTCCCCGGAGCACCCGATACTGGTTGACGATTTCATTGAGGACGCGGTGGAGATTGACGTGGACGCCATCAGCGACGGGGAGGATACCTTCCTCGGGGCGATCATGGAGCACGTGGAGGAGGCCGGCGTCCATTCCGGCGATTCCGCCTGTATGATCCCCTCCCTCTCCATTTCAGAAAAAATGATAGAGACGATTACCGCCACCACCCACAAACTGGCGAGGGAACTCAACGTGCTCGGGCTCCTGAACATCCAGTACGCCATCAAGGACAACCAGCTCTACGTCATCGAGGTGAACCCCCGGGCGTCACGGACGGTGCCCTTCGTGTCAAAGACCACGGGGGTGCCCCTGGCGAAGATTGCCGTGAAAGTGATGCTCGGACGCAGGCTTAAAGAGTTCGGCCTCACCGGGATGAAGCGCTTTCCCTTCATCAGCGTGAAAGAGGCGGTTCTCCCGTTCAACAAGTTCCCCGGAGTAGACACCCTCCTTTCGCCGGAGATGAAATCCACCGGCGAGGTCATGGGGATCTCCAACGATTTCGGCGAGTCCTTCTACAAGGCCGAGCTCGCGGCAGGTGACGTTCTCCCCACGTCCGGGACCGTGTTTTTGAGCATCAACCGCCGGTCCAAGGACGAACTCCTCCCCGAGGTGCGGAGCCTCCACGAGGCGGGTTTCAAGCTCGTGGCGACCGAGGGTACGGCCCGGTACTACAATGACCACGGTATCCCCTGCGAGATGATCTACAAGGTGAGCGAGGGCCGCCCGAACATCGTCGACCTGGTCAAGAACGAAGAGATAGACATGATCATAAACACTCCCTCTGGAAAGATGTCCAAGGACGACGCCTTTTCCATCAGGCAGTCGGCGGTGCGGTACTATATCCCCATCATGACCACGATCCAGGCGGCCCGGGCCGCCATCAGGGGTATCCTCGAAGTCAAAAAAAGAAAGGAGTTCACGATAAAACCGATACAGGAATACCACAAAGAGGTCGTATAAGAAAGAAGGGGTATGTTATGGAAAAGGTTCTTTTGGACAGGAAGGACATTGAAAAGATCATCGGTGACATCTCTGAAAAGATATACAACGAGACCGATAATATTGAGAAGTTCGCCATCATCGGCATACAGACCAGGGGCGTTGAGCTGGCGGACCGGATCAGGGCCCGGCTGGAAAATCTAACCGGCAGGGAGGTGAACCACGGCATTCTCGACATCACTTTTCACCGGGACGACCTGGTGACCAGGGGGGTGCTCCCGGTCATCAAGGAGACCCGCATTGATTTCGACATCGCTGACATGAAAATACTCCTGGTGGACGACGTTCTCTACACCGGGCGAACGGTCAAGGCGGCCCTTGAGACCCTCACCACCTTCGGAAGGCCCCGGGCCATAAGGCTTTTCGTTCTCGTGGACCGGGGTAACCGGGAACTGCCGATTCAGCCCGACTACTGCGGCTTCAGTATTGAAACAAGTATCGAGGACAAGGTAAAGGTCCGCCTCTCCCGCACAGACTCAGTGGAAGACGAAGTCCGTATGGTAACAGGCGAAAGCTGAACCGCTTGTCGCACAATATCATGATACTGTTCTGGGGTTGCCTTTTCAGGCCCGGACCCGGGCGTGCTCGTTCCTGAGTCTGATCTGGTTATACACCCTGCTCAGGAGCTCCTTTCTGCTTATCGGCTTGGTGATGTAGTCGTTCGCCCCGGCCATGAATCCTTCGATTATGTGGTACTCATTGTCATAGGCGGTAAATATGATTATCGGGAGTTCCGTCATGGGGAACCGCTCCCGCACTTTTCTGCAGAGCTCAAATCCGTTCATCCTCGGCATCATCACGTCAATAACCATGAGATCAGGTTTGTATCCGCTGTCGAGTTTCGCCAGGGCTTCAAAGGGTGAGACCGCAGATTCGGCCTCGATGCCGACAATCCTGAGATAATCCTTCACCATGTGGAGGTTCACCGGTTCGTCGTCAACGGTCAGCACTTTTTTCCCCTTCAGCACCTCAGGCATCTCGCTTTTCTGCCGTTCGGTAAGGAGTCGGTAAGGGTCGATGCTTCTCAGTTCCGGGTCTGTTTCGTTCGGGTCGTCATTCTCGATTTCGATGTAATCCGGTTTCCCGCCATCTGCCATTATGGCCGTACCCCCGCCATGGGCCGGCATGGTGAAGAAGAAGGTGGAGCCCTTTCCCGGCTCCGATTCGACACCGATACGGCCGCCGTGAAGTTCCACGAGCTCTTTGGAAATGGTCAGACCCAGACCGGTGCCGGGCCGCTGCCGCTCGTCGCCGTTTTCAGCATATTCGAACGAACGGAAAATCTCATCGTGAAGTGCGGCGGGTATGCCGACGCCGGTATCACTGACAGATATTCTTACAGCGCCCGGGGTTTCCCCTCCGCCGGCGGTTTCAGCGGTCACTGTTATCTCGCCCTCGTCGGTGAATTTTACCGCGTTGCTGAGCAGGTTGGTCAGTACCTGGTGGAGCCTGTTCTCGTCGCAGTAGAGGAAGGGGGCATTTTTGCCGATTCTATTTCGTATAACGATGTCTCTGTTTTCCGCCAGTGGCCGGATTATGTGTATTACCGTGTCAGCGGCCTTTTTCAGGTCCACCGGTTTTTTATGGAGCACCAGGTCCCTGTTTTTCAGGCGCGAATAATCAAGTATGTCGTTAATCAGGTTGGTGAGCCGGCCGCCGCTCGAGGCTATCATGGCCAGGTTGTACCGTGTTTCGCTGGAGAGATTGCCCGCTTCACCGTACATCAGGGACTCGGTCAGGCCGATGATACCGCCCAGGGGTGTTTTCAGTTCGTGTGATGTTTTGGCGAGGAACTCGTCTTTAAGAAGATCGAGGCGCTGGAGCTGGCTGTTTTTTATCGCCAGTTCCCTGGAGAGGCGGGCTGTCTGTCTGAAAGCCCGGGAAAACCGCACCGCCAGGAAAGACGACTGGGAAAGCACCAGGATGAACACCCCGATGGATATTCCGACCGGGGTCAGGTTGCTCGTGTCAATCATGAGGTTGTTGAACAAAGTATCGTGTACCGCTGATCCGTACAGGAATATGAACCCGATTAAAATGATAAAGGCGCCCTCGACCTTTTTCAGGGACGCCCTGACGAGGAGGTAGAGGGCGAAAAGCCCGGCAATGATTGACAATACCTGGTACGGAATAGTGGTATAGGTGTAAATATGGGCCGGGGCCGCGATAACGATCAGGCAGAGTATGGCAGAGATGACAGACACTATTTTCACGTAGAGGAGGGGGATGTATTCCCTGAAGATCAGCCTGAGAAACAGAACCATGAGGGGCGTTATGAGAAACAGGTCGAGGTATTCGACCGCGACGGCAGCGTCCCAGCTGACGAAGGGAAATATTGTCAGGAAGATCTTCTCCCCGGTGAGAAAGGTCCTGAGGCTTATTAAAAAACAGACTATGGCGAATACCAGTGTCGATTTCTCCCGTCTCCTCAGGAAGAAAAGGACAAGGTGATAGATCCCCATGATGAAGATGCTTCCCACGAGGAATATCTCTATCATGACCCTGTTGAGCTTGAACCGGGCGATATCCATTCCGAGGCCGAACTTCATGACCTCTTCAGGGCCCCCCTTCCGGTGCTTGAAATTCGACATCTGCATGACCAGATCCAGGGCGCCTGAACCTGAACTGAAGAAGGCCTCTTTCCGCACCCAGGAGTGGACCATCCCGTCTTTCGAGGTTCCCACCCTGCCGCTTCGGGCGACCTGTTTTCCGTTGACCCAGATCCGGTAGGCCGACTCCATCTCTGTTATTTTCAGGCCGTAGGAGCGCTGGCCTTCCGGGACCAGAATCTTCAGCCTGAAGGTGGCGTACCCCCTGCCGGGGAGTTCCTCACCGGCAAGGGGGAAGTTGTTCCAGAGCCCGGGAAGCTCCAGAAGGCCGGTTTTTCCCGGCTGTTTCTCCTGAAAGTCTTCCGGACTCAGGAGGCGGTCCCAGTAGAACTCCCACTCCCCTTTAAGATTTACGATGCCGTGCCTGTCAAAGTCCCAGTTCCTGAGGTCAAGGACACCGCTGCTCGCGGCCGGGGCCTTATATGTTGCTGTGCCGGTTATGCAGCCGGTGGCGGAAGTTACTGTAAGAATGAGGAAGAGAATCACTGGGCGGGGCATTGTCGTATCGTTTCGATGTTATCGTCTCATTTTATTTCAGTGATAAGACCAGGGTAGTTCTAATGTAAACAGATTGTCCCGGCATGTGTCAAGGGGGAATTCAGCCCCCCCGGTGACCATATGGATTTTATAGAAAAAAATGCGCCTGAGACGCTTTTAACAGGATTACTTCAAGTTAAATCTTTCTCTTAAAAGAGCGTGCAGTTTATTGAATGACAGGTCCCCGGGGCGGGGGAGGGACAGCTCAAAATAATAGTAGAGATAGTATTTCGCGCAACGGTCTGATCCGATGTATCTCGCGTAAAATTTCTCCCCGTCACGCCGGTCCCGGCTTCGGTCCAGGGGAACCCCGCGGTATTCCTTCGGCATGACATACATATAGTAAAGGGGGGACACCGGCATGGTTCGGTTTATGGAGCTCCCCTTGCTGTCCTCGATCCTGAGACGCACCATGCGCGGTTCCCCGGTGAGGGAGAACCGTCTTCCCCCCGGGCCTGTCCGGGTAAAGTTATGGGGATAGGAATTTTCCTCCACTGCCGTTATCTCCCATCCCGGCGGCAGGAGGGAGGAGATTTCCTTCGCCAGGGTTTCCCGGCCCCGAAGGCAGGTTTTTTTCTCCGGCACTGTCGAGCACGATCCGACGGCAAGGGCGATAAAAATGACGGCGAATCTTCGCATTGCGTACTTTAACCGGGGCCATGTAAACTGCTTCTACAGGCCGAGGACATCCTTGATGTCTTTCGGCTCTACCCGGTAGGAGGAACCCTTTCCCTGGAAAAAGTGATGGCGTTCGATAAGAAAGAGGGAGAGCTCGCTGAAGCTGATCGACCTGCCGTTGTCGACGCGGGTGACCGTGGCATTAATCTTTCGAAAAAGCCCGTCCTCGAAGGGGGAGGGGAGCTTTCCCCTGGCCTCGTGAATCACGACCCGCCAGGTCTTGTCCACGGTGATCGGGTCCCCGAGCCCCTTCTTCCCCTCTTCCATCAGGTATTTCATCTTCGACACCATGGTTTCAAAATCCATCCCGAGGGAGTTCATCACCTCCTCGTCGTGCTGGATGATGTCCGCCGGGGACCTGGTGTCATCGCCGAGGAATCCGGTCTTGATGATAACTCCCGGTTCCATGTTCTTCTGTGCCTTCTGCATAAAGGGTGTCATTTTCATGGCTCGCTCCTCGGCTTTACGCGAATTTATCGAAGTATATCTTCTCTTCGGGCATATCGTGTTTCTTCATCACCGCCACGCAGGCGTCGATCATGCCCGGGCTGCCGCAGAGGTACCCCTCGCGCTCGATTTCCGTGGAAATGGTGTTCTGGAAATAGCGGTCCAGCACCTCGGTGATGAGGCCGGTCTCGCCGTCCCAGTTGTCGTCCGGTTCAGGTTCAGACAGGGCCGGCACGAAGTGGAATTTCGGCCACTTCTCCTCGAGTTCCCGGAACTCCTCGATGTAGAAGAGATCTTTCTTCGCCCGGGCCCCGAAGAAGTACCAGACCTCCCGATCAGTCATTTCCTTGTTGACCATGTCGTAGAGGATCGACTTGATGGGGGCCATGCCGGACCCGCCGGCAACGCATATCATGGCGGCGTCGGTGTCCCGGAGGAAGAAGTCACCGAAAGGCCCGATGAGGGATACCTTATCACCCTCGTTCATGTTTTCGAACACCCAGGTGGTGGCGATGCCACCCGGGACCAGGCGTATGAGGAGCTCTACCACGTCTTTTTCAGCCGGGCTTGACTGCATGGAATAGGCCCTCTGGGTCTCTTCTTTGATCTTATCGTAGGGGGGAACCACGAGCTGCATGTACTGCCCGGCCCGGAATTTTATCGTATCCGGCCTGTTCAGCCTGAACCGGACCTCCTTTATGTCATAGGTCACGTCGGCCATGCTTTCTACCGCAGTTTCGAATTCCTTCACGTTAAAGAGGTGCTCCGGTATCTCGAGCTTGAGGTCGGATTTCACCTTAATCTGGCACGAGAGCCTGGTGTTCTCCTCCATCTCCTCGTCAGAGAGGTAGGGCTTCTCGGTCGGGTAGATGGGGCCGATGTCGGTCTTCACAACGCACTTGCAGGCGCCGCAGGTGCCCCGGCCCCCGCAGGCTGAGGGGATAAAGATGCTGTTTTCAGCCAGGGTCGAGAGAAGGGGGCTCCCCCCGGTGACCGTGAACTCTTTGCTTCCGTCGTTGATGTCGATCTTGACCTCGCCGTAGTTGTTAACTATCGCGTCGATGAGCGTTATCAAAGCGGCGAGCCCGGCGCTGATGCCGGCGATGATGAGGGCGTTCTGCAGAAAAATCAGATTCATGTGCCTGTCCTCACTGTACCTTGAGCATGCCCGAGAAGCCTATGAAGGCCATGGCCATGAGCCCGATGATTATCAGGGTGATGCCGGTCCCCTGGAGGGGGGCCGGTACCGGGGCCTTCTCGAGCCTCTTCCTGGTCGCGGCAAGGGCCATGATGGCGAGCCACCATCCCAGGCCGGACCCCACACCGTATACGACAGCCTGGACGAAGTTATAGTTACGGATCTGCATGAAGAGAATGACCCCGAGAATGGCGCAGTTGACCGTGATCAGGGGGAGGAATATCCCCAGGGCTATGTAGAGACCGGTGGATATGCGGTCGATGATCATCTCCAGTGCCTGGACCACGGCCGCGATAACGATGATGAACACGATGAACCGGAGGTACTCGAGGTTGTACGGGACCAGCACGTAATGGTAGATCGGCCAGTTTATGGCGGATGTGATGGCGAGCACGAAGGTCACCGCCATCCCGAGGCCGTTAGACGACTTGAGGTCCTTCGAGATCGATATGAAGGAGCAGAGGCCGAGGAAGTTGGCAAGGACGATGTTGCTCGTGAATATTGAAGCCAGTATGAGGATAAAGGGATTAACATCCGGTGTCATGACGCCGCCTCCTTCCTGAGCATGATTCCCTTGGAGATCCATATGAATATCCCGAGCATGAAGAACCCGCTCGGGGCCATTACCATGATGGTCCAGGGGGTGAACCCCTCGGGCATGAGCCGGGCCCCCATGATAGTGCCGAAGCCGAGAATCTCGCGAACGAAAGCGATGGGGAGGAGCACGAACATGTACCCGAGCCCGGAGGTGAACCCGTCCCAGAAAGACATGAGCGGCGGGTTCGACTGGGCGAAGGCCTCGGCCCGCCCCATGATGATGCAGTTGGTGATGATGAGCCCCACGTAGGGGCCCAGGGCCTTGCTCACCTCGGGCATGTAGGCCTTGAGCACGATATCAACGACGATGACGTAGGAGGCGATGACCAGGGTCTGTATCATCATCCGCACCTTCTGGGGTATGAGGGGTTTGGCAATGGAGATGGTCAGGTTCGAGAGGCTGGTCACGAACACCATGCCGACGCACATGATCAGGGTGTTTTTGAAGTTGTTGGTGACCGCCAGGGTCGAGCAGATACCCAGGGTCTGGATGAATACCGGGTTGTTGTACCAGAGGTTCTCCCTGGTTATATTGTTATCGCCTGCCATGAAGTTTATCCCTGCTCTCAATGATGGTCTGAACCGCGCTGTTGATATTGTCCTCCATGTATTCGGAGGTGCGGGTGGCGCCGGTGATGGTGTCAATGGTACCGTCGTCGTGATCGTAGTTCCCTTCCCCCGTGGACTTCAGGTCTACGGTTATTTTGTCGTTGACGAGGTCCTCACCGCGGAACTGCCTCCGGTACCACTCTTCCTCGATTCTCCCACCGAGGCCCGGGGTCTCGCTGTGGGAGATAATGTCCATTCCCACGATCTGCGACGCGCTGCCGTCGACCGCCACGACCCCGTTGATGGTGCCCCAGAGCCCGTTTCCCTTGAAAATCACCGCCAGGACGTCGGTTCCCTCCCTGGAGGCGGTAAAAAACCGGCGATTACCGATTGTTATCGGTGTTACCTTCTCGTTGAAGATGCTGAAAACCCTGTCATCAGAGGGAAATTCTATGTCCATGGCGTTGAGGACAGCCTTCTGGAGGAAGAGCTTGTTGTTTTTCTCGATTGTTTCGGCAGTATACATGTTCACCACCGAGAGGAGCGCCACGAACACGAAGGAAAAGGCGAAGGTGAATAGGATGATGTATACTCTGCTGTTCTTTACGCTCATGGCTATGCCTTCTTCCTGGTGAAAATTTCATCGAGGAGGGGGGCGAACGTGTTCCCCAGGAGGATGCCGAAACTGGTCCCCTCGGGGAAGAGGGAAAAGGTCCTGATTATGACTGTTGTCATACCGATAACTATCCCGTATACCCACTTGGAGGGGGTCCGTTTCGGGGCGGATATCGGGTCCGTGGCCATGAACACCAGGACGAAGAGAACGCTCCCCGATATCATGGCGGAAACCGGCTCCATGGCGTAAGGGGCGTCAAAGAGATAGAGACCCAGGGAGAGGAGCATGGCGCTGGTGAAGTATCCGGTGATAATCTCCCAGCTGGCGGTCTTCGTCCAGATGAGGTAGATGCCTGCCAGCACTATCAGGATTATGGGGCTTTCCCCCATGGAGCCGGGCCTGAATCCGAGGAGGTGCTGGACAATGTCAATGGACCCGCCCTCCCGGAGGATACTGAGGGGCGTCGCCCCGGACAGGGCGTCCATGCCGATGCCGAAATTGCCGAAGGTGCTCCAGTCATAGGTCATCCGGTTCGGGAAGGATATATACACGAAAAGACGCCCGGTAATCGCCGGGTTGTAGGTGTTCCTTCCGAACCCGCCGAATACCATCTTGCCGAAAATGACCCCGAACACGATGCCGATGAGGGCAATCCACCATGGTGTCAGGGGAGGGAGCGACAACAGGTAGAGCATGCAGGTGACCAGCACCGCCTCGGTGACTTTCTTCTTCCGCAGTTTTTCGAATATGTATTCGGTCACGATGCCGGCGCTGAAAACGATGCCGGTCAGAAAAAGGAGCCTCCACCCGTACATGTACCCGGCAAAGAGATATATCGGCAGGAGGGAGTATATGACCTTCCTCATCATCGGCTGTTTTTGAAACAGATCGTTATACATTCGCGTCTCTCCTCAGGGGCCTTCCTAGAATCGGTATCCCACGTTCACGTGGACCAGTACCTTGTTTCGTTCTGATTCACTCATTACCGTCAGTTCAATGGGGCCAATGAGGGAATCGTACCCCAGGGTAATGCCGTAACCGTAGATGAGATCCTTCAGGTTGAAGAGGTGGGAGAAGTTATTGTTCAGCTTCCCGACGTTCCCCCTCAGTATCAGGAAAAAGTCCTTAACCAGCTCAATTTGAAACCCGAGTTTCGCGATGGCGATGTTCTGGGCGTTTGACTGCATAAAATTGAGTCCTGTAAAGGTAAAATTTTCCTCCCGGTAGCTGGACAGCCCTCCCATGTAGTTCAGGTACACAAAAGGGATCTGCCGCTGGTAATAGACGTAGCCGGCGGAAATGTTTCCGGCGGACAGGGCCCGTTCAGGTTCAAAGACCCAGTAGTAGGGCTCATGGGCGAAGATGGCCCCTCCCTCAATGCCGAGGGAGATGGTAAAGATCCTGTGTACCGGTATATACCCGGAAATCCTGACCGAGTATTTCTGAAAATTATCGAATTTTTTTATCTTACCAATGTTGAGATCATCAGTCAAGTATTTGCCTTCTAAATGAACCTTGACTCCGGAGCGGGGATAAAAGGTCCGGTCCAGGGTGTCGAACTTGATTAATCCATAGTAGTTCATGGCCTCGATTTTTCTTTTTTTCGGCTCCTCTTTCGTTGAAATGATGGAGTCCACCTCGACGTATTCCTTTTCAGCGCCGACACCGAAGGCGAAGAGATTATACACGTTGGCGAGGAACTGCGCCTCCCAGACGACGTCCTGGAACTTGTACCGGGAGGCCAGCTCGCCCTCATCGTACGAATCAACGTCAAGGCGGTCATACTGGACGACGGTCTGGAAGCCGAGGGCCGGTCGCTGCCACCCGGTCTGGATGAAATAGTCGAGCTTAATCCCGGGATTTTCGCTCAGGCGGGCGTCAACGGAGAGCCTGGAGCCTTTGCCGAGGAGGTTTCGCAGTGTAGTGTTCAAAAGGACCGAGGCGCCCTGGTCGGTATCGTATCCGGTTTGGGAGCCATTGTATTTAATTTTCTGGTATTTGGCTGCACCGATCTATTTTTGGTTCAGGGTCTTGGTTGGTCGAAAATTCCCGTTACTCATGAA
>CAZEPS010000010.1:0-27196 GCA_964514165.1 uncultured Leptospirales bacterium | reverse complement strand
GAGAAAGGTGGTCCTCCGCTCCGTCACGTTAATTACCAGGCGGTATCCCTCACCGTTCGGTACTATACGGTAGATTATGCGGTCAAAAAAACGGGTCCCGTAGAGCCGGTCTATTCTCTGTTCTATGGTCTGAATTTTATACTTGCGCGGGGTCACCAGGTTCAGTTCGCCGAACACCATGCGTCTGGAGACCCTTTTGATGCCGAGGAGTTCAATTTTATTTATAAGGATTTTGTCCTCGATTGTAAAGGGTACTATGGCGCTTTTTTTCTCCTCCCGGTCGAACTGTTTCTGTTCGTTCACGATGGCCCGTATCCGTGGCAGGGCCTTGAGCGCGGCCTCTTCTCCCCTTTTGATGAGTTCCCTTGTCTCTTTATCACCAAAGCTCGACGCAGTTAAACCGGTTATGTCGGGATGAATATAAACGTTCTTTTCATGGTGGTTTCTCAGAATGTATTTTTCGTGCCTGGTCGATTCCTCCCCGAGGAAGAGGGTGGCCTGCTCCATGACCTCGATGAGTGTGTCGATCTCCTCTTTTTTCAGTGCCGGGGCCTGGACGTCGACACCGATAACTATGTCTGCCCCCATGTCGATGGCGTCCGATACGGGAAAATTCCTGATAACGCCCCCGTCCACCAGCATGTAGTCGCCGTATTCAATGGGGGTAAACACCGACGGTATGGCCATGCTGGCCCTGAGGGCGTCCGGGAAATAACCGCTTGTCATGACAATGGCCTGGCCGGTCTCTATGTCAGTGCCGATGCACCGGAAGGGTATGGGAAAATCGCTGAAGTCATTAATATGGTGGATGTGCATCGAGAGCCTGGCCAGGAGGGTGGTGAGCTTCTGGCCCTTGATGAGCCCCTTCGGGAGCTCGATGCCCCATTTTTTCAGGGCGAAGGCGATGACGTACCTGCCGTCGTCGTCCTTTTCGTAAATGGGGAGTTCATTCCGGGGGATAGTGTCGCTCAGGAGCTTGCTCCATTTCATCGCGTTGGCGATGCTCTCCAGCTGTTCGGCGTTGTACCCGATGGCGTACATGCCGCCGACGATGCTCCCCATGCTGGTGCCGGTTATGTAATCAGGCCTGATGCCCTCCCTCTCAAGTACCTTGATGACACCGATATGGGCCAGGCCCTTGGCCCCGCCCCCGGAGAGAACAAGTCCTATTTTCGGCCTCTTTTCAGGTAAATCCTGTGCAAATGACGGGTGAAGTGCCGAGCACGTAAGGTAAACGCTAACAGTGACGAAGAATATAACGGTATTTTTCATAGTTAAGGCTACAGAGGTGTTCTTTCCACGGTATTTATGCTGTTCGATACCGGCATAGTATAAACACCGAGGATACGATGTCCATTACATTTTTGTAACCGTATTTTTTCATAATATCTTGACGCCGGGGAAGGACTGCTTTATTTGTTAATGGAGAATCAGCCACGGAAACACGGAGGAGCAGAGCCGTTATCAGAAGTAGTCGAGTTCCTGTTATTCGCTATTGATATCGTGTATTCTTATGTCATGGCGAGGAGCCCCGCAACTAGGGGCGACGAAACCAGTGTGCAAATTTGTTTAATATTACCAGTGTATTTCATTATAATGCATCACTTTTCATTTCATTTTTGAGAGATTGCTATGGCATTCCGGTAAACCGTGATGCCATAGCAATGACAGTGAAATAATTCAGCATCTCTATCGATACTATTTTTCTATAATTATACTATATTGCGTTTAAAAGTGGATAAAATCTATAAATTAATCCTCTGCGCCACAGTGTCTCTGTGGTTTATCTAAAATATCAAAACAAGTTACCGGAAAAAGCCATGAACAACCGTATACTCCTAATCAATCCCCCGTACCCCTTCGAGGAATCGCCGTCGCCACCCTTCGGGCTCATGTCCCTCGGATCCTACCTCGAGATGAAGGGATTCGAGGTTCTCATCGAGGACTACGTCGTGAACCCCTGTTCCCGGGACCGGGCTGAACGCATCCTGAAAGAATTCAGGCCCCGCGCCGTTGGGGCCACCGGGGTCACCATGAATATCAAGCCTGCGCTTGAGATACTCCGCGATTATAAAGATATTGATCCCGGCATCGTTACCGTGGCCGGGGGGCCCCATGTCACCTTTGACGCGGAAAACATCCTCGCAGAATATGCCTTCCTTGATTACGTCGTCCGGGGAGAGGGGGAGCGGACCATTCACGAGCTTCTTTCAATGAAAAACCCGTCATCCGTATCAGATATCCCGGGCCTGTCGTACCGTGAAAACGGAACGATTGTCCACAACCCCGACCGCGAACTTATTAAAGACATCAACGAGCTCCCCCTGCCGGCCCGGCACCTGGTCCAGCTCAGCAAGTACCGGGCCATCGGCCTGCCGGCGAACATGGTCACCTCCCGGGGGTGTCCATTTCCCTGCATCTTCTGTGTCGGCCGAAAAATGGTCGGAAGCAGGGTCCGGTATTTCGACGTGCAGCGGGTCGTGGACGAGTTCGAGATGCTCTCAGGGCTCGGATTCAGGCAGATAAACATCGTCGACGACCTCTTCACCGTGAATAAAAAGCGGTGTATCGAGATATGCGACGAAATCGCGCGCCGGGGAATAGATCACCCCTGGACCGCCTTCGCCCGGGTGGACACGGTATCCGCGGAACTCCTTGCGGCCATGAAGCGGGCGGGGTGCACCACCCTCTGCTTCGGTGTCGAGAGCGGCAACCAGGAGATACTCGACCGGGTGAAGAAGAAGATCACCCTGGACAAGTGCCGGGAGGCTGTGCGGCTCTGCAATGAGGCCGGCATCGTTCCCATGACCTCGTACATCCTCGGCCTGCCGGGTGAGACCGCCGACACGGTGCGCGAAACACTGGATTTTTCGCGGAACCTGAGCCCGAGCTACGGCTTCCACATCCTGGCCCCCTTTCCCGGCACCGAGGTCCGGGAGAGCTGCGGCGAATACGGGATACGGATCCTCACCAGCGACTGGGACCTCTACGACGCGAACCGGTCCGTGTGCGAATCGATCCACATCTCAGGTGACGAGATCGACCGGGTCGTGAACGAGTTCAACACCGGCATCACGAACTATGTGGCCGGCTGCTTTGAGAAGCACGAACAGGGCAGGGCCCTCGATCCGAAAGAAGAGGAGCTCGTGAGGAACATCCAGTCGTCAACCTTCGCCATCGAGCTGGTCCAGAAGGAGCTGGTTGAATTTTTCCCTGGAATGGACGGTGCGGACGATAAAGAGGTCATAGAAAAAGCGGCCGGTTTTATCGCAGATATGACAGACTTCACGAAGGAAATCGCGCGCCGGGAGCTTGGCCGCCTCTTTGAACTACAGTGCCTTGCTGTCGTCCGTAACAGCGGGACCGCCCGCCTGGGGTGGCTCTAACCGGGCGGTGTTCCGGGCCTGGTCAACCCCTGACAGGGCGGATATCACGGTCTCGTATTCGTTCGACGCGTTCCAGAAGAGGTACCCCCGGGAACCGGAGTCGTCGGAAGCCCGGACCTGCTCGAGAATGTAGCGCTTGTCATAGTTTGACACCCGCCACGTGAAGGCCTGGAGCCAGGGCCGAACGATTGTCCCCTTTCTCGATTTCTCCACGACCTTGAGGCACCCGGTGTGAATAAAATAGTAGGGATTGTCCCCCGGCCGGGCGTACCCGTCGAAGTCGTCGTTGAAGTGCGACGGGTAGAGCATGGGGGATATGACGTCGCAGTACCGCGATAAAAGTTCTATCCTCTGGCCGGTGCGCCTGATGTCGATCTCCTTGCCCCAGGCCACGACCCCGAAGATGTCGATGGAGAGGTTGGCGTTGCGTTTTGCTATCTCTGCCTGCGCCTTTTTCAGAAAGCGGGCGATGACCTCATCGTTTTTCATGGCGCCGAAGTCGTACCGGAACCGGGCGTCGGCAAGGTCACCCTCGGTGGGGAACCGGATGTAGTCGAACTGGACCTCGTCCACCCCGAGTCCGGCGAGCTCCACGGCAAGCTTGATGTTGTAATCCTGGACCGTCCTGCTCGTCGGATCGCACCAGAGTTCATTCCTGCCGGCGTTCCACACCCCCCCGGTGCGGCGCGACTGGATGGAGAGGGAGGGTTCCCGTTTCACCAGGAGGTGGTCCTGGAAAACCGCTACCCTCGCTATGGTGTAGATGCCGTTTGCTTTCAGTTCCCGGATAAGTTTCGTGATATTGTCGATAGTCCGTCCCCGGTGTGAGTCGTATCGCACGACCTCCGGCACCCTGCTCCGGTAGTTGACGATGCCGGTCACGTCTTTCGCGTCGAACACCACGGTGTTGATGCCGATCATTCTGAACTTCGGTATGCTCCTGAGGAGACGGCCCGAACCGGCCGAATGGCCGGTGAAGTAGAGCCCCCTGGTATAGATGATCTCGGGTTTGGTCAGGTTTGTGGGATCCGTAGTCACCGGGGGGAGTGAAGCGGGAATGATGACGACCGAACCCCCGGGGATGGCGTCGCCGTATCCGTTCTGTTTTTTTATCGCTGACGCGAGGCTCCCGGCGTGAAAATAATCGGTGTACTCAATGGCCCGTTCGGCCAGGTCTTTGACGCGTATTTCCTCGTTCGCCGTGAATAAGAGACTCTGCCCGGAGTGGATGAAATTTCCGGGAAGGGCTTTATACGTCAGGGCGAGGCGGGCCCGCTTTTCAGGATCGATGACCGTGAACCCGGCACGGGGCACGCTTTCCCGGGAAAGGAGTTCATAGTAAAAGCTCAGGGCGTAGTCGCGGTAGTAGAGTGTCTTCGGGAAGAGCCCGGCTGCCGCGGCAAGGGCGGCCGCGGTAATCAGGACCAGGACGAATATTTTAAGAAACGATTTCATTTCACCTCACGGGTACCCGTTTCACGGCCGCCTTTCAATTTTAAGGGCCTGGTTATGGGTACGGGTTGTATTGTTTTGACTGCCGGGATTAGGACAATTATCGGAAGATAATCCGGTTTAATCAATCTCGCCGGGGCGGTACTTCTTCTTCCATTTCGTGTAGGTCTTGTTGCATTCCTCGATAATCTCGTCAACCTTTTCCACAAGGGTGGCCCTCTTGACCGTGTTGATGACGATATCGTTGACGAAACTCTTTTTCTCTTCGGCTGTCTGGGTCTTTATGTCCTTGAATTTCAGGTGTCGTTTTTCAAGGGCGTCATACAGGCTTTCCCGGATGTCGTATTTCAATGAATCTGTGTTCATGCCGGCTGTTTTACCGATGGTCTCGGCGAGCATGTCGATGAGGATCTCCTGCTCTTCGTAGCCGGTGAGGTTTTCCCTCTTCTTTTTCAGCTTTTCAATATCATCCATTGGTCTTCTCTCGAGGATCCAGCTCGATTCACCAGTATGCTGCACTATATATTGAAATTAGTCAAGTAAAACAAATTATTGTCGGGAATTTAATTATTTTTAGGAATCCTGGTAAAAAAGTTTTTAACAGGATTTGCAGGATAAAGATGGATTAAGAATCAGGTAATACAAGAACGATATTGAACTCGTAATTTATTTTTTAAGCAGACATAATAATGAAATTGTATTTTAACCTGTTGGCATGAAAATGGTCTTAAAACGAAGGACAAACAGATGAAAGAATCGCGCCTCGGACACATGGTGGAACCCCTGAGGGAACTCCTTTACCAGTCTGACATGATCATCAGGGGGTTCAGCGACAGGGAATCGTTACCCACCCTGGGGCTCACCTGCGACTTCCTCCCGGTGGAAATTCTCGCCGCAGCCGGCTTTCTTCCCCTCAGGATACCGGCATACCAGAGGGAAGGGAACTGCTGCTGCGAGTCAGTCAGCGCCATAAACGGCGACACCTATGATTTCATCCTCGCCCCGGACTGCTCAAGCGGCGGGATACCAGGCGAGAAGGACAACCTTATCAGGTACCGGGTGCCGGCCGGGTACGGGGAGGGCCACAGCCGGGAGATGAACACAATTCTACGGGAGATAATCGACCGCGCCGGGGGGCGGTCCCCCGGCCGGGACCGGCTCAGGGAGAGCGCCGGGAAATACAACATACTGCGGCGCCTCATCCGGGGGATAACGGCCAGGAGGAGGCACCGGCCCTGGGAGATCTCAAACCGGGACCTCTTCACCCTGTTCGAGGCGGCCGCGGCACTGCCGGTTGAGACCGTTATCGAGCACCTGGCCGCCATATCCGGGAGGTTCAGCGACGAATCGTGCGACGCCTGCACCATGATCCCGGCCCTGGTCCACGCCGGTTCCCTGGGGGACGCTTCCGTCCTTGATGAAATAGAAGAGGCGGGATGCCTCGTGGCGGAGGACGATCTCTGCAACGGGCGGCGGCAGTTCGACATGTCCTTTAACGTTGATTCGCCTGATCTCTACGAGGAAATACTCGATGCCGGCTCGTACCGGCCCTTCTGCCCGGGAGTTCGCCCCCCGGAGGAGCGGTACGAGCTGATGTACCGCATGCTTAAGGGCGAGAACATCGAAACCGTCATATTTCTCGTCGACCGAAACTGCCGGGGGAGGGCCGGGGAGATCGAATACCTCAGGGTCAGGCTCATGCGGGACGGTATTGACCCGATACTCCCCGGTTCAGCCTCGGCCTTTGACGAGGCAAGAAACTACGTGGTCCGGTCTCTGGTATAATACCTACTTCCCCAGCGCCCTGATGTAATCATGGGTTATGTTAAAGGTCTCTTTCAGGAAGAGATCGTTTTCCAGATCGATGACAATATCCCCGTTGTCCTTTGAGAAATTATCTTTCAACACCTTCTCTTTCTGCTTTTCGATCTTCGACTCCTCCTTCAGGCTGATCGACCTGGTGCTGAGTTGTTTCTTGACCTTTTCGATTCTCTCGATGAGATTCTTGAACTTTTCGTCGTTTCTGATTCGTGTATCGGAACCGGCCCTGAGCCTGTTCACTATGGCATTGTTCACCATGTTGAAGGAGGTGTAGTCAGCCGTGTTGATCTTCTTCCACTTGAGGGGGTATTTGGTCTCGCTTTCCCCGATCTCCCATATGGAACTCATGTCAGGGACCGTCACGTGGGGCTCGATGCCGTAGAACTGGTTCGAGGTCCCCGAGGGCTGGTAGAATATTGAAAGTGTTATCTTTATGGCGCCCTTTTTGCCCCCGCTCAGGGGGAGGAGTTTCTGCACGGTCCCCTTTCCGAAGGAGTTGCTGGCACCGACGATGAGCCCGCGTTTGTAGTCTTTAATGGCCCCGGCCAGGATCTCCGAGGCGCTGGCGCTGAACTTGTTTATCATCACCACCAGGGGGCCCCGGTAGGTTATGCCGTTGTCCTCGTCCTCCTCAACGCGGATCGAGTCGCGCCTGGACAGGGTCTGGAGAATAGGGCCGTCAACGAAGAGCCCGGATACCTTGATCGACTCGAACAGGGCACCGCCGGGGTTCCCCCTCAGGTCGAGGATGATGCCGTCAACGTTTTTTCCCTTAAGGCGGTTCAGGTGGTTCATCACGTCCAGGTAGGAGCTCTTCTGGCCCCGGTCGTCGTAGTAGAACGATGGGAGCCGGATGTACCCGATTTTTTTCGATGAGCCGTTCAGATTGATTACCCGGTAGTCTGATTCGGCGTCGCTGTCCTCGAGTTTTATCTCTTCACGTATTATTTCAATTTCGAGGCGCTGGGTATCGTCCTCGTTCCCGATTTGCCTCAGCACCAGGAGCCGCACCCTGGTTCCCCGGTCTCCACGGATGAGTTTCACCGCGTCCCGGAGGTCCATGTCTATGGTGTCAACGTAGTCCCCGTCGCCCTGGGCCACGGCGATAATCTTGTCGTTCGGCTTCAGCTTCTTCCCCTCGGGAAGCTTGTCCGCCGCTCCGCCGGGAATAATGGCGTCAACGATGACGAAGCCGTCCTCGGAGCGGAGACGGGCCCCGATTCCCTCGAGCTTCAGCTCCATGGATATGGCGAAGTCCTCGAGGTCGTCCTTTGACAGGTAATTTGAGTGCGGGTCGAGGGACATGGAGAAGGCGTTCACGAATTTCTCCAGAACGTCGCTCCGGTCCTGGTCCTCGACCCGTTTCTGGATGAGATTGTACTTCTTCGTGAGTTTCTTCTTGGCCTCGTTGACCGATTTTCCGGCCGAAATATAGTTCAGGAGCTGGAGCTTGATGCTCTTGCGCCACCGTTCCCTCATTTCGTCTTTATTGCCGGGATACTCTATGGCGTCAACGTCAACAATTATCTTCTCGTCCATGTTGAAGTCGTACTTCAGGGTGATGAGTTTTTTGTAGATGTTCATGCTCTCCCTGGTCCTCTTCAGGTAGACCGAGTAGATATCGTCGATAAAGTCGTACCGGTTGCTTTTCAGCAGATCGTCGATGGTATGGCGGTACTTGTCGAAATCCTTTATGTCGGATTCGTAAAAGTAAATCTTCCCATAGTCGAGTATGTTGATGAAGTTGACCAGGGTCCTTTCCGAAAGTTCGTCGTTGAGTGTGTCATACCGCACGTGCATGGCGAGGAATGAATTGATAAGAATCGGTATTTCAGTCTGCTTAAGCCCTTCAGACTTTTTAAAACAGGAGAATACAAGAATAATGGTTAATGGTAATACAAGGTACTTTTTAGACATTTGTGGTGCTCCAGTGTTTACGGGGTGATATTTGAATAAAAACGTGTTTTCAACATGTTAGAATGAAATAGCGCGAAAAAGTTTCAATAACGGGTACATCCAAAAATTAATGTGAAAAGGATAATTCAGCCATAACAACTCCGGGAAGGATAGTAAACCGCTCCGGTATTAGTCAAATCATTTTTTTATTGACACAAGACATTAATCCGTGTCCCTGAGATGTGGAGGACGCAGAATGATAACCGATAAGAGTATCGTGGAGCTTTCAGAACTTCTGGACAAACAGGAAATCTCCTCTGTCGAGACAGCGAAGGCCTTTCTCGAACGGATTGACAGCCTCAACACACAACTGAAGGCCTACATCACCGTGAATGAAGAACAGGTTCTGAAAGAGGCGGCAGCCTCTGACGAACGGCGTTCCCGGGGCGAAACCCTCTCTCCCTGGGACGGGGTACCGGTCGCGGTAAAAGACAACATCGCCACAGAGGGTATTCTCACCACCTGCGGTTCACGGATCCTTCATAACTTCGTCCCCCCCTATGACGCGACCTCATATGAAAAGATGAAGGCCCTCGGGTTCATCCTCCTCGGAAAGACCAACATGGACGAGTTCGCCATGGGCTCCACCACCGAGACCTCGTATTTCGGTATAACGAAAAATCCCTTTGACCGGGACAGGGTGCCGGGGGGGAGTTCCGGGGGTTCGGCCGCGGCCGTGGCGGCCCGGATGGCGCCGGCGGCCCTCGGCTCCGACACCGGGGGCTCCATACGGCAGCCGGCCTCGTTCTGCGGGGTGGTCGGCATCAAGCCGACCTACGGCAGGGTGTCCCGGTACGGCCTCGTGGCCTTCGCCTCGTCACTCGACCAGATCGGGGCCCTGGCGAACCGGGTCGACGACGCCGCCGTGCTTCTCGGTGCCGTGTCAGGACACGACCCCCGCGACACCACCTCCGTGGACAGGGAGGTGGACTTCATGCCGGAAAGCCTGGACAGTTCGGTAAAGGGGAGCGTTATCGGCGTCCCCCGGGAGTACTTCAACGGTGTCGACGCGGAGGTGAAGGCCGCGATAGAAGGAAAACTGAAAGAGCTCGAGGGCCTCGGGGCGAACATAGAGGAGATATCCCTCGGGCATACCGAGTACGCCATACCGATTTATTACCTTATCGCCACGGCCGAGGCCTCGTCGAACCTGGCCCGGTACGACGGCATACGGTACGGGTACCGAACCGGGGATGCGGCGAACCTGTCCGGGCTTTATTTTAAAAGCAGAAGCGAGGGATTCGGCAAGGAGGTGAAGCGGCGTATCATCCTCGGCACCTTCTCCCTGAGCTCCGGATACTACGACGCCTACTACCTGAAGGCCCTCAAGGGCCGGACACAGG
This sequence comes from uncultured Leptospirales bacterium, assembly GCA_964514165.1. Lineage (GTDB taxonomy): Bacteria > Spirochaetota > UBA4802 > UBA4802 > UBA5550 > CAZEPS01. The sequence continues at coordinate 17,238 of CAZEPS010000010.1, read as the reverse complement.
TAATCGAAGAGTTCCGGGAGGCCTTCAGCAGGGTCGACGCCATCATGTCCCCGGTGACCACCGGCACCGCCTCCGGCATCGGTGAGTTGATGGATGATCCCCTCAAGATGTACATGTCCGACATACTGACCATTTCGGTGAACCTGGCCGGCATCCCCGGGATTTCCGTGCCGGTGGGTCTCGATAACAAGGGGCTTCCCATCGGGCTCCAGATTATGGGGGACCATTTCCAGGAGAAGAAGGTCCTCTCCCTGGCCAGGGCTGTTGAGGAGACCTGTGATCCCCTTGAGCCAGACCTGTAAGATACTTCCCCTTATAGCCCTCATCTGCGTATCGTGCGTGACCTACCGGAATGTGCCTGTTTCTGAACGGGGTTTTCCCGTTGAAAGCGATAACAATGGTGTTAAATATGAACACACCGGCCCCTGCACCAGGGCGGACAGGTACCGGGCGATAATAATCCGCCATCTTGCTAAAATCAATGCTCTGACCCCTGCCTCGAAAATCAACAACCGGGGGGTCGAGCTCGCCCTGAAGGGGAGCTACCCCGAGGCTGAAATGCTCTTCCGGGAGCTGGCGCGGCTTGACGGGGCGGATGGGGCCGTGTATAACAATCTCGGGGTTGTGTGCGAGCTCCAGGGGAACCGGAAGAAGGCGGTTGAACTCTACGGAAAGGCCTGTGTGCTGGAACAGGGGAACAGGCGTTTCAGGAGTAACTTTCGCCTGTCTGCCGGATCAGGTCATGAGTGATAACTTTTTATTGAATATTTTGTCTCTATTCCGTAAAATGTACTAAATTCACCGATTCTTATCGGTATATTTCATGCTGACAGACAATTTTTTACGAAAACACGACTACCTCAGGGTATCGGTCACTGACAAGTGCAATCTTCGGTGCCGCTACTGCATGCCCCCGAACGGGGTGGTGCCCCTGTCCCACGACGAGGTGCTTCGGAACGAGGAGTTCGTGCGGTTCATCGCGCTCTTTGCCCGTATGGGGGTGCGGAAGTTCCGCTTTACCGGGGGTGAGCCCCTGATACGAAAGGGGTTCGTCGATATCGTGCGGCATACCAGGGAGCAGTTGCCCGACGTGGAGCTCTGCCTTACCTCGAACGGAACCCTCCTCGCGAACCATATCGATGACCTGCTTGAGCATCGGGTCTTGAACCTCAATATCAGCCTCGATACCCTCTCACCGGAGCGGTTCGCCCATATCACCGGCCGAAACCTCCTCGACAGGGTACTCCGAAACATAGACGCGGTGCTCGACCGGGGAAATTTCAACTGCAAGATCAACGTGGTCCTTTTCAGGGAGACCCTGGACGAGCTGGACGCCTTTCTCGACTATTTCCGTGACCGGCCGGTCACCATCAGGTTTATTGAGATGATGCCTTTTACCGAAGAGTTCAGCCGCGATGATTTTATCTCGTTTGAAAGGCTCAGGAATGAGCTGGAGGCCCGGGGCCGGCTTGAAAGGAACCAGGCCACGGACACGAACGTGGCCATGATGTACAAACTCCGGTACCGCGGCAGGTACCCGATCTCTATCGGCATCATCCCGCCGGTAACCCGCAAGTTTTGCTCATCGTGCAACAGGCTCCGTCTCACCTCGGACGGCCGGATCCGTACCTGTCTCCATGACGGGAACAGCAAAGATCTGAAAGAGGCGATGCGCTCCGGGACCTCGGACGACGACTTGCAGAAGATTATTATCTCCGCCATCCGGGAAAAGCGAGAATCCCATTCAATCGAATGCTGCTCCATGGAAGCCGGATGCGGATCCGTCATCAACTGCATGTCGAAGATAGGCGGTTAATTATCGCCCCGGCGCTTTTTCCGGTAGTCTTGGTAATTGAGATAAAAACTCATGGCGGCGCAGAAGAGGAAGATCCCCATGACCGCCGTGTCCACGTTCCCCGGGGGGAGGTTGATGCCGGCAACCTCCCTTATCAGAAAGTGAATATAGGAATAGGATTCCACCGGTTTTCCCAGGGCGTCCCGCACCTGCCAGTGCCACTCGGTGCAGAAGCAGAAGCCGAGGCCGTACCAGATCCCTAAAATGAACCAGGATCCGGCCGTAAGGAGTATGGTGACAAGGTGTAGTTTCCTGGTCTTTCTCGGGATCCATCCGAATACGTTAAAGAGGGTGAACACACTGTGGAATCCGAGGAAGAACCAGTCCAGGGCGGTGAGGAACGTTTTGTTTGACATCAGGTCCATGGTGTAATCCTTCCAGGTTTTTCTGTTATCAGCGCCGGATTTCTATCAATATCCGGTTTTTATCCTTATTATTCAACATAAATGTGGCTATATGCCCCGTATATGCTGATGTTACTGTTTTTTTATTGATTTTTTATCACCGGGGATTTATTTTCATAGAACGGTTAACTGACCGATAACAATCCGGTAATAATGGTGATAATAATGAATAAACCGGTAAAAATGAGGGACAATGTCTATATCCTCCCCCGGGGAGGATTTCTGGTTGATACCCCCATTGGTGAGATTCAGTTCGGATCCCCCCCTGAAACGATTAAGGACACTATGCTTCTCGATAACGGGGTCCCGTCGGTGTTCGTGGTAACGAAGGACATGTTCAGCTGGATCAAGGGGATCAGCGTCGCGGAAATAGAGTTTCCCATATACTACAACTTTTTCATCAAGAAAAAGAAGACCTACATCATCTGCCGGCAGGAGCAGTTTAACCAGATGAAGAAGGTGCTCCAGCAGTCACTGTTCGGGCCGGAAGAGTTCGAAATCGCCGGTGATTACGAGCCCGGCCACCCGGAGCGGTTTATACCGGACATCAGGAGCGAGATGACCTACTTTAGAAAAGGGCTCAAGTTATCAGACCTGGTCGCCTTCGGGATATTCAAGGACAAGAAGTTCACTTTCAAGGGGGTAACGATAACAATCAACAACAGGGAGGATTTCATCGTTTCCCACAAGTCGAAGCAGATTGCCGAGGTGCCGGGCAGTTTCGAATACAAGCCCTATTACATGATAGGGGAACGGCTTCCGGAGCCGTACAGGCCCCCACTTTTCAGCGTCACCTGCCTCGGCCCGAGCCACGGGTTTGATCCGGCCGAGAACACGTCCGGCTTTATAATCTGGCTCAACCACCAGGGTATCATGGTGGACCCGCCGGTCAACTCCACGGAATGGCTCGAGGACTCCAACGTCAGCCCGAAGCTTATCGACAGCATTATCCTTACCCACTGCCACGCGGACCATGACGCAGGCACCTTCCAGAAGATTCTCGAAGAGGGCAAAGTCACCATCTATACGACCGAAACCGTGATGAAGAGTTTTCTCGAAAAGTACTCTTCCCTGAGCCAGATTGATTCCTCCTATTTGATGAAGCTCTTCACCTTCCACCCGGTGAAGATCGGCAGTCCGGTCTATATCAACGGGGGGAGGTTCGACATGTTCTATACCCTCCATTCCATACCGACCATCGGCCTCAGAATGGAATTTCAGAACCAGACATTCGTTTATTCATCGGACCATAACAATGATCCGGAACTGCATAAAGAGCTCCTTGAAACCGGCGTGATCACAAAAGAGCGGTATGAAGAACTCCAGAATTTTCCCTGGGACAGCAAGGTCATCTACCACGAATCGGGGATTCCGCCCCTCCATACCCCTATCGCGTTTCTGAACTCGCTTCCGAAAAAGGTCCAGAAACGGACCGTGGTGTACCATATCGCCAGTAAGGATTTCCCGGAAAAAACACACCTGACCCTGGCCACCTTCGGAATAAAGAACACCCTGGTCTTCAAGACCTCGTCACCCCGTTTCGAGAAGGCCTATCAGATACTCGGGGTGTTCAAGCACCTGGATTTCTTTCATGAGATACCGATAGAACGGGCCCAGGAGCTCCTCGATATCGTTGAAGTCGAGCACTATAAAAAGGGGGATGTTATCATCGAGAAAGGCACCACCGGCGACAGGTTTTTCATCATTTACTCAGGGAGCGTCAAGGTAGAGACCGGGAGCGGCCTGGAGCAGGACAAGATCTACGGCTCCTACGACTATTTCGGCGAGGTCGCACTGGTGACCGACCAGACCCGGGCCGCAAATGTTATCGCAGAAACAGACGTTGTCTGTTATACCATTGAACGGTACAAGTTCCTTAACTTCATCGTCGGAACGGAATTCGAGAGGTCTCTCAAGAGGCTCGCGAACATTCGGAGCGCCGAGACGTGGAACCTCCTGTCCACAAACCACTTCTTTCAGCAGTGCACATCGTCCCAGAAGACCTGGCTCGAGTCGATTTTTATCCCCATGGAAAAGAAAAGGGGGGGTGTCCTCATCAAGGAAGGCGAGCCGATTGAGTTTATCTATATCATCAGGGACGGGGTGGTCCACGTGAGCAGGGGCAACAAGCGTCTGGCGGTACTCGGCCGCGGCGATTTCGTGGGAAAAATGCAGAGCGTCCACAAGGGGGAGGTTTCCGGGTACACGTTTACCTACGAGGACGGGATTTCACTCTATGCCATGAAGGCTGAAGATATTTTGAAGTTCGTTGAAAACAACCCCGGTCTATTGATGAAGCTTGTGTACGATTTCGAGTAAGATATTACAGGTGATTTTTTAGCACCGAGACCACCACCTTGTGTCCTTCTTCATTGATATGCACTTCATCGAGGGCGTATCTGGGATTAAGTCCTGATTTTGTGTAGAGGTGGGGAAAGGCGTTTACGTATGTCACCCCCATCTCTTTGCATATGTTTTCCAGTTTCATGTTGAGGATTATGATGGCCCAGTTGCTGAGATAGATTTTCGGGTTTACCGGCAGGTTGCTGATGCAGTAAACATCCCCGGTTATCGAGAGGTAATAGCGGATAAGTTTCCTGTAATTGTTCTCGATGGTTGTATAGTCAATGTACCGAAGCAGATCGTTCCCTCCAACCAGCATCACAATCTTATCAGGCTGCAGCTGATATACCCGGTAACGTCTGGCGTAGAGGTCCGCGGTCGTGCTCCCCCCTATCCCGTAATTGCACACATTCTCATCAAAATATGACTGCCAGTCAATGAGCTGTACGTTACTGTCGCCGACAAAGAGAATGCATCCCCTGACGCAACCCTTGTTGTAATCGGTCTTGTTTTTATCAGCCAGCTCCTCACCACGGACGATGATGGATAACAATAGAATACTGAGTGTCAGGATCGTTCTTTTCATAAAATATTGTCAATTAAACCGTCTTCCTTGTACTGTATATCCCGCTACATTTCGTATCGGGACAAAAAAATGTAATCTCATTCAGAAACTATATCTGATCTGATTATATAAAACGGATGTCAACTTAATAATTGAAAATATTTTCTGGCCGGATAATAATAAGGGATAATTCCTGTCTGGTGGACTGGTACCGCTTTTTCAGACCGGTCAGGCGGACTCAGGGAAGGGAATGCCGGTATTATGCATTTCTTCACGTATTCGAATCAGCTTGTCCGGCATATCGGTAAAGATCCCTTTTACTTGATATTTTATCAGGTCTTTCATTGCGTCTGTTTCGTTCACCGTGTAGATGTTGACTGGAATGCCGTTACGCCGTATATCAGACCTCCATGTATCGGTGAATTCCTCATACCTGCAGTTGAACTCATCACACCGTATTTCCGAAACAATCTCTGACGGTAATTTTCCTTCCCAGAATATCTGGTCATAGAGTATCGCTGTCCGCAGGTGGCGTGCCTTCTCCTGTAACTGCCGGATCACCCGGGGGGAAAATGAAGAGATTAATACATTGTTATCCATGTTGAAGCGTTGAACCAGTTCAGCTACCCGGTCAACTATGGCACTCTCCAGGCTTTCGGTTATGGATTCAGTTTTAATTTCGATATTGATATCAATTTCTCCCCTGCAGAGAATCAATACTTCTTTAAGGCTCGGTATCTTTTCCCTGGAGAAACGGTTTCCCTTCCAGGAACCCGCGTCGAGTTTTTTCAGTTCATACAGGGTATAGTCCGATACACAGCCGTTGCCGTTGCTCGTGCGGTTCAGGATGGAGTCGTGGATAACAACTGCTTCGCCGTCGCTGGTCAGTGAAACATCCAGTTCTATCATGTCAGCACCGGCGGTAATGGCATTTTTTATGGAGAGCAGGGTGTTTTCAGGAAACAGGTGTGAAGCCCCCCGGTGTGCTATTACAATGGGTTTGTTTTTTTGTCTCATCCGAGTCGTGCGTAAATAAGCAAAATAAAATCAGGTACCATTAAACAGCAACAATGTAGAGATGGATCGCATGGATGTGGTAAAGATTTTGTTAAGAAAATGTTAATATTTGTTCTCGCTATTAATAGGAAATTGTACTTGCAAAAATGACTCAATATTATACAATTAAGGGCGCATCCAAAATTTTATTTATAAAGTCCCCTGAAAGTAAAGATCAGAGGCTAAAACAATCATGCCCCCTATACCGGATATTCAGGAACAGCTGAAAGACAACATCAACTGGGTCACCGTTGCCTACAAGAAAAATGTTCTAAAAGGGCTCAGCCGTTATTTAAAAGACAATGAAGAAATAGTTGACATACTCGACGGACTCTATACCAGCAGGAAAATATCCGGCAAAGGTATGGGGGAGTCCGGGGTACTGTGCCTGACCAACAGACGGCTTTTTTTTGTTACCAGCGAACAGAGCCGGCCGCTTCATGAAGAAATACCCCTCTATACATTAAAAGACATAACCTACACGAAGAGCTTTTCTTCAATAACAATCAGGATTAACCTCGGAAAAGAGATCGGTGAATTCAAGACATTTTCACGGGAAGCCTCGGTCAAAGACCTGCTTGATTCAATACAGCGGGTTTCCGGTAATACCGCGTCCATTGAAAAAGAAGACTCTTATGATGTTCTTGAAAACGTGACCGATCTCTTCATCGACAAGACATCAGACAGCGGTTTTCAGGACAAAATTAAATCCATGTCAGGTGAACTGTCCAGGCTGGAGGACGAAACCATGAATATAATCACTGACATGGACAATCTCAACTTTCTCTTTACAGAGGCGAAAAAGGTCACCCGGGCCATTGTTTCTATTCTTGACGAGATCAGTGATAACAATCTGAAAGAAACTATCATCAATGATATTTTTATCCTCACGTCGCTCTGTTCAATGGTTGACGGTGAAATGTCGGATGAGGAGCTCCTCATGATATCTTTGGTTATGATGCCGTTGAATCCTTCCCGGTCACGGGAAACAGCGGAGAAGGTCAGGGATATCTTCAGCTTTGACGGGTTTCCTATGCATTACCGCGGTTATATTATCAACTACTGGGATGAACTCTCATCATTTTTAAAAGAGTCCTCGATAAAAACTGACGACGGGTCCCTGTCATCTATGCAGGTAATTATGAAATATGATAAGGATACCGGAAAAAATCTGAGCGATAAATACGCGGCCATGCTGTATACCTATTGCCAGGTTTTGACGAAAGCGGACGGCAAATTAAAAAAGGTGGAGGAAGAGCGCCTGGCCGAGGTCAGGGCGCTGATCTATCAAAAGAGGGACGCGGAAGGGGAGGATGTCGGGCAGGTCATCGAGGAAGAACCAGAAGAGACCCTGGAAGCGGTGATGGAGAAGATTAACAATCTGGTTGGAATGGACAAAATAAAAGAGGAAATACAAACATTTGTTAATCTTATCAAAGTTCAGAAGGAGAGAAAGGAGCGGAACCTTCCGGTCACGGAGATGTCGCTCCATGCGGTATTCTACGGCCCTCCCGGGACCGGTAAAACGACCATAGCCCGGCTTCTGGGCAAAGTATATCGGTGCCTGGGATTGCTGTCAAAAGGGCAGCTTGTTGAAACAGATCGTGCAGGCCTTGTGGCAGGGTATGTGGGACAGACCGCGATAAAAGTTGATGAGATGGTGCAGAAAGCACTTGACGGGGTCCTGTTCATTGATGAGGCCTACAGCCTGAGTCCCGCTGACGGGGGTAAAGAATTTGGACAGGAGGCCATTGACGCGGTTTTAAAGAGGATGGAGGATTACCGGGAACGGTTCGTTGTTATCGCCGCAGGTTACACTGATGAAATGCAGCGGTTCATCAATTCGAATCCGGGCCTGAAGTCCCGGTTCAGCCGGTACTTTTACTTTGACCACTACACTCCCGATGAACTGATACAGATATTCGATATCTTCTGCAAAAACGTTGAATTCACGGTGACCGATCCGGCCCGGGAAAAACTCCTTATGATTCTTACGGAACTTCATTCCATGCGAACAAAATCTTTTGGCAATGGCCGTCTTGTTCGGAATATTTTTGAAAAAATGATAGAGCGCCAGGCCAACCGTATCGCCGACATTTCACCCTTAACCGACGAGATACTCTGTTCCATAGAGGAAACCGACATCCCGGACAAAGAGGACATATCGGTTTAGGGCCTCCGCCGGTACTGGTTTGCATGATAGTTCACAGTTCCATAGTGCTGGGAATAATAACCCTCGGTTCCAGGAAAATCAGTGCAATTGCCCTGTTCCCCTTTATAATCGTGAGGGGCGGCATTAAAGATACCAATGAGTACCGGTTCACCATCAACCACGAGCGTATTCACCTGCGACAGCAGGCGGAGCTCCTCATCGTCTTTTTTTACCTGTGGTACCTGCTGGATTTCGCGCTGGGACTGGCAAGGGGTCTGACCCCCCGGGAGTCGTACCGCTCTATCATATTCGAGAGAGAGGCCTACGGCCGGATGCACAACCTTGACTATCTTAACAGGAGACAAATGTTTTCATTCTTAAAATGGTAATACCGAATAGAGGATACCGGGGACTGTTCCCCGTAACTCAAAGGAGGGTCCCGTGAGCCGGGAAGAATTCAGACAGTCTATATTTAACGTGGTGGAGTATGTAACCAAGGCGGAGCTTTCCGATACTGCTAAGAAGCTTATACTCCATTATTTCAATTCCTCCCAGGCTGACAGGTCCCGGTTCAGGGCCATAGACGCCGTGGAGCGGTACATAGGTGACAAGCTCCCGGAACCGGACGACATGCCGAGGAAACTGGAGCGCCTCCTGGAGACAATGGTGAACGAGGGGGACCGGTGGGACGTGGAGTGATCCGTCCCCGGCGGGGGAATGCCTGATGGAACCGGCCGGAGAGATAATTCCCTTTCATGAAGAGAGGACACTGAACCTGACAAAACCTGTTTCGGTTTTCAGGACCTTCCTTGCCGGTTTTATCCAGTCCCTGTTCACACCCCAGGGAGTCGTCAAACCGGCCCCCCCCGTATTACCGTTAACCAGGAGGGAGCAGCCGTCGACCCGGTCAAACTGGCCCTCTACCGGGAGGTATGCGGCTGCGGGGCCGGCCGGTATCTGCCGGCAGCCTATCCGGAGGCCCTCTTCCTCGGACCCCTGGGCGCCATGGTGACCGTTCCCCGGTTCCCCCTCAGCGCCCTGGGTCTCATCCACGTGGAGCAGTCCATTACACTCCACCGGGGGATACCGGAAACAGCCCTGCTGGACCTCCGGTGCTCCATGGGCCGCATGGTGAGAATACACAAGGGTATACACCTGGAGATCCTTCTACACGCCTCAATTGATGCTGAAACGGCCTGGGAGGGGACCACGGTGCTGCTGTCGCGGTACCGGGAGACTATCAGGAAGACCGGAGTTAAACGAAAGGGGCCCGGGGGGGCACGTGACATGAAAAACAAAGAGGTATTCGCCGTGGCAAAGGACACGGGCCTCAAATACGCCCGGGCCACGGGGGGGGATTACAACCCCCATCATCTCTATCCCTTCACGGCCCGGCTCCTCGGATACCGGAGGCCCATAGCCCACGGGATGTGGTCACTGGCCCGGAGCATCTCGGCAATTGAGGAAAAGGGAGCCCTGAAACCGCCATTTTCGGTGGAGGCCTCGTTTAAACTCCCCCTGTACCTGCCCTCTGAGGTCATGGTTCACTTCGAAGAGATCGGGAAAGGCGGGGCAATTGATTTCACACTTGTTTCTCTTCCCGCCGGTCTCCCCCATGTATCTGGTTCAATCCATTCTGTATGATCCAAGTCAATCACCGCTCCAGGAAAAGACGGGTAACAATCGTTCTTCTTATCTAAATATAATAGATAACAGGGGTTTTTTCATATTGACAAATAACAAGAAAGACTACACTATACAGTAAATTCACCAGAGGCTCCTCCTCCTGAAATGAGTATTATAACCATAGCCCTCCTGATCATGACCGGTATGGCGCTCCTGGAATTCCTGTTTCATCTCGCCATAGGTATTCGGAAGCGTTACAATCCCGTTCACCTGTCGTTCAGCCTGATCTGCCTCGGCGCGGTTATCTATATACCGATGACCCTGTTCGAGTATTACGCCGAATCGGTGGAACAGTACTTTGTATTTCTCAAGGTTCAGATGTTCGGGACCGGAATTTTTATGCTCGGTCTCCTGCAGTTTACGCGTTCATTTGCCGCCATTAATGCCCGTATATTCACAATTACCATGAGTATCGTTATCTTACTCTTCATTGCAATTCGGGCATTTGATCCCTACACCCTAACGTTTACCGATGTCAAAGGCTTCACTGATTTCGCCCTTTTCTGGGGTGGAACTGTGCAGATTCTCGACGCAAGGGCCACTGTATGGATGTATATATTCATGGGCATTGTCTATTTCTTATACGCCTTTATCTTTTATACGGCAGTAAAAATGTTTCGGCGCGGTGATCGCCGCAGGGCAATCCCTTTTATGGTGAGCATGGGTATATTCCTTGTCGCGATTATAAATGACTTTCTCGTGGCGAGCAACGTGTACACAGGTCTCTTTTTAATGGAAGTCGGATTTATAGCCCTCATCGTACTCATGAGCCTGTTCCTCACCGACGAGGTGGTCCAGGTTTCGGTCATCAAAGAAAAACTCAGCGACATGGAACTCCGGTACCAGGGGATTTACGACACCACCTACCAGTTACTCGGCCTCCTGGACCGGGAGGGACGTCTCGTTGACGCGAACCGGTCCGCCCTTGATTTCAGCGGCGTCACCAGGGAGAGCGTCCTGGGTAACTATTTCTGGGAGACCCCCTGGTGGCGGGACCTGAATGAGGCCCAGGAACAACTGAAAGAAGGGATCCATCGGGCAGCAAAGGGGGAATTTGTCCGATTTGAAACGGTGAACCGTGATAAAAACAGGATAAAGCACAATATCGACTTTTCCCTTTCTCCCATACAGGATCCGGACGGCACGGTGCGGTACATCGTGCCCGAGGGGCATGACATTTCTGATATCCATGAAGCCAGAGAGAAGATACAATCCCAGAACGAGGAACTGGCGGCGTCCATGGAGGAGCTGGAAGCCACCAACGAGGAACTGGCTGCAGCCATGGAAGAGCTGGAGTCCCAGAATGAGAACCTGGTCCAGAGCCAGGAGGAGATAGCCCTCCTTTACAAGGACCTCCAGAAAAGCGAAAAGAAATACCGGACCCTCTTCGAAGCTGCCGGGGACGCGTTTTTCCTCATGAAGGAGGACCGGTTCATAGACTGCAACCGGAAGACCCTGGAGATCTTCGGCTGTACCAGGGAGCAGATTGTGGATAGTTATCCCTATATTTTTTCACCGGGAAAACAGCCCGACGGACGGGACTCAAAAGAGAAGGCCCTGGAGAAGATAAACGCCGCCATGGCGGGGGAACCCCAGTTCTTCGAATGGAAACACCAGCAATATAACAAGACACTCTTTGACGCGCTGGTGATGCTTAACCGGATAGACCTTGATACGGGCACCCATGTCCTTGCCATAGTGCACGATATTTCTGATATCAAGGAAGCTGAACACCGGTTCCAGATTATTATAGACAACCTCCCTGTTGTTGTCTGGATGGCGAGAAGCATGAGTTCGGTGGAATTTGTCAGCGCCAACGTGGAACGGGTAAGTGGATTTACCCTGGATGAGATATACAGAAGCGGGCCTGAGATCATCATGAACAGGGTTCATCCTGATGATATCAATACAGTAAGGAAAAACTTCTCAAATACATTTACCGTTCCCGTTGAGCATGAAAACGAATATCGGTTTCAACGAAAAGACGGCAGGTGGATCTGGATACACGCGCGGGTCCGGAGCCAGTACGATCTTGGGGGAGAGCTGGTTGCCTACGGGATATTGACCGAAATAACCGATCGAGTCAATGCACGGGAGGCCCTGGAGTTAAGTGAATCCCGCCTGAAGGAGGCCCAGAACATTGCCAGGGTGGGGCACTTTGAACGTTGTATCGACGGGGACAGGCTGACCTGGTCCGAGGAACTCTATACTATTCTGGGAATACCCGTGGAAGAATTTGACGGGACCTGGGGATACCTGGGCAATTTATTGTCAGCAGAAGACAAGGAGATGCTTGAAAACATATACTGGGATTCAGTTCACACGAATAAAAGCTTCTCCCTTGAACTTCCCATGACTCCCCCGGGGGGCGAAGGGTTGTGCGTGCAGATCCGGTGCCGCCATGTATATGACAACGGCAACCCGGTGCGGTCTATCGGCACGATCCTGGACATAACCGAGCTGAAAAAGGTGGAGAATGACCTTAAAGAAGCCATCAACGAGAAGGTTGCCCTGCTCGACGAGAAAGATGCCCTCCTCAAGGAGATACACCACCGGGTGAAGAACAACATGCAGGTAATATCGAGCCTCATGGGCCTGCAGTATTCCTACCTCGAAAACGATCGGGACAGGGAGCTGTTCACCGAAAGCCTGAACCGGATAAAAACCATAGCCATGGTCCACGAGAAGCTCTACAAGTCGAAATCCATGGCCAGGATAGATTTCAAGGACTACATCGACAGCCAGGTTCTCGAGCTCCTGAATGCCTATAATGTAACCGGGAGCCGAATATCTGTTTCGGTTTCGGTGGACAGCGTCGAGCTCGGCATCGATCGCGCGGTCCCCTGCGGGCTCCTGGTCAACGAACTCCTCTCCAACGCCATAAAACACGCCTTTCCCGGTGACAGGAAAGGGGAGATTGCCGTGGATTTCAGATCCGGGGGTTCTGACTATACCCTGGAGATATCGGACAACGGGGTGGGGGTCGAGGACATTTCCCGTCTGGAGAAGTCCGGGTCCCTGGGAATAAAGATGATCAACGCCCTGGCGAAACAGCTCAGGGGCTCGCTCTCGTTCTCCAATGAGAAGGGATTGTGCTGCAGGGTGACCTTTTCAGAAAAATAGGAGCTCACCCGTCGAAAACATCTGTCCGGCAGCGGTAATGGCGATAGATTTCCGATTCCAGGGAATCAATATCCGGGAGCTCCATGGCGACTGCCTTCTCCGGGCAGATCTCGACGCACCTGCCGCACCCCTTGCAGAGAGATAGATCTATACCTGCCGTTCCGGATTCTACCATGATCGCCCCGGCCATGCACGGGTCAACACAGAGCCCGCACCCGGTGCATCTGTGCCCTGATATTTTGACCGACAGCCCCGGGAGCCGGTGGATATTTTCGAAAAAGCCGGCGGGATGCCTGGCTCTGACCCCCTTCCTCACGGAGCAGCAGCAGTCACAGCAGAAACAGATATTGAGCATGCCCCGGTAGTTGATTCCCCACATCCAGGCGTCGAACTCGTTGTGGACCACCAGGGGAAAGAGCCCGTACCGGATACCCTGCTCCCCATGGAACAGGGCCTCGTCCTTCGTGACCTCCCGCCCGAGGCCGGGATGGAGCTGGTTCAGGGAGCGCCCCAGGATGAGACACCCGAACTCCCGGGGATAGTGCCGGCAGTTTTCTCCCTTTCTGCAGAGGCACTCGGCCATGATGCCGACATGGTCCGCTTTTGCAACGAGGGATTCAATCACCCGGAGCGGAAGCACTGTCTGGTTGCCGGTTTGAATGGTTTCGTGAACCGGCAGCACGTGGGCCGAGGTGTTCTCTTCGGTGCTTTCTGAACGGAAAAACGGGAGCCGTTCCAGCAGCTGGTACGGCCGGTAGAAGAGCATCATCACGTCGTATATGAACCGGGATCTGCCCCTGGTGTTTTTTCTATTGATCATCGGAATTTTCCGGCTGGGTGCCGGCACGTGTGATATAGTGGGAAAGCTTTTTTCCTATCTCAATAATTTTTTTAATATTTTTGAGATTTTCCTTGAAGAGATCATTCATCGATTCCACGTTTGTCAGGACATCATAGATGGCGATCTTCTGCTCGGTAGTTGAATCGTCAATTTCAACCGACTTTCCCCGTATCTTGTAGGCCTCCTCTGCCACGATTATGTTCATTTTCACCTGGTCCCTGACCTGGCTGGAGACCTTTTTTATCTCGTCGCTGAAGGTCTGAATCTTGTCCATGATTATATCCGCTGAACGGACCGCCTCACGAATCATTCCGGTGTTTTTTTCCAGGTTCCTGTTGTTTTCGTCCAGCATGGTTCTGATGTCGTGGACGCTCCTGGCGGTCTGTTCCGCGAGCTTGGAAACCTCGTCCGCCACCACCGCGAAGCCCCGCCCCGCGTCACCGGCCCGTGCCGCCTCGATAGACGCGTTAAGGGACAAAAGGTTGATCTGTTCGGAGATATCGTTTATCACCTTGAGAACGGCGTTAATGTCCCTGGTCCCCTCCATGATGTTCATCATCTCTTCCGTGGCGCTGTTGAGCCCCTGCTGGCTCTGCCGGGCCTCGTCAGCCACGAACCGGGCGTTCGATACCGATTCCTCGATCACTGAAACAAAGCTGTTTGCCGTTTCACTGAGACTCTGGATAAGGTTGACCAGGGAATGGAGATCCCGGGCCTGGAGGTTGGAAAGGTTCGTAACAGAATTGATACCCTCTGCTATATGCTCAATGGAGGCGGAAATGTTAATCATGGCCAGGGCCTGCTCTTTGGCGCTGCTGAAGGATATGTCCGACTGGCGGCTGATGGACATGACGTCTTCCTGTATGGCCATGATATCCTTTCTGCTTTTTTCCTGCAGCAATCTCAGCTGTTCAGAAAGGGAGTTGCAGTCGCACACGAAATCCCTCATGTGCCGTGGGAACTCGTCGTCCCTGAGGGAAACATGTCCCTCATATGCCGGGTTTTTCAACCGTTTAGAAATGGCAGAAAGATGTTTCTTATCGCTCCTGATGATTATCAGGGACACCAGCATGGTTATTGCGTAAAAAGAGAGTACGAGCAGGGCAGCTGCCGCGACCACTCCTGCCGCGTATCTTTCGGTAACGATGGGAGGGAAGTCCCATGGAGATAACAGGACCGCGAGGATAATGATGCCCGGCGGCAGGGCGGGCAGAACGAGAAAGACAAGGATTCGCTGAAGGTTTTTTGCTTTCAAATCAGTACCGGAGAATATCTATAACTATAGGGTGTTTCTAAAAATTGATTTTTTTAAGCACCCTTGTGTGCATAAAGTCTTATAAACCAGTTGTTACAATTTCAAGGATAATTGTAAACACTGGTTTTTGGATGTGCCTATAGTAAATGAATACTTTTAAGGAGTCAAGACTATTAATCTATACCTGAAATATTGCGACTGTGACTGTTTTTTCACTGGAGTGGCGATTGTTATCGGTGTATCGAGAATATCTGCGCTGTTCAACTGATGCTCAACAGGTATTTTTCAGAAAACGCCCTGACCACCGATAACAATCGGTCATCGAGGAATTTTTCAGCTTTTTTACCGATTGTTATCGGTATGTCCCGGTAGAAAGCCTGGGCAATGGACCCGGCAATACAGGCCTGGGTGTCGCTGTCGCCCCCCAGGGAAACCGCGAGCCTGACAGCGTCCTCGAAACTGTCCGATTCGAGGAAACAGGTAATGGACTCGGGCACCGAGCCCTGGCACGAAACGTCAAAACTGTATGAGGGTCGTATCTGTTCGATACTCCTGCTGAGATCGTAATGAAACCTGATTTCCAGGTATTCACGAATGTCATTCCTTGAGGAGCCGGTCCTGGCCATGAATACAGCCGCTGCTACTGCCTGGGCCCCTTTTATTCCTTCCGGGTGGTTGTGGGTCATGGCAGCGGTTTTTCTCGCCTCGCTCATTACCAGGTCCAGGTTGTCAAAGGCGAACCCGACCGGGCTTACCCGCATGGCGGATCCGTTGCCCCAGCTATTATAGGGCGTTCGGGAGCCGGAAGAGGCCCATATCTGGAAGTTCATCCCGTATCCCGCTCTGGGGTACAGGCGGTAGTATTCCACTATCTTGTCCTCATAGGGTTCCCCGGACAGGATGCTGTCCGCAACGGCCACGGTGAGCACGGTATCATCGGTGAAACGGCACCCCCTGCCGAAAAGGGGGAATTCCGTGGTCTTGATCGGATTCCCCTCGTAAACGGAACCAATTATATCACCGATGATCGCCCCAATCATTTGAATATCCAGGATGGTGTTAATATATAGTAAATTGATGCCTGAAGATATATTATTGTATCAACATCCGCGGTTAAATGTCAAGAGAGTAAATGATCTTGCGTGGAATTTTTGGCATAAAAGGCCACGTAGCCTTTTATGCTGACAAGATGGACGGGTGTTTCGTCAATGAAGAAAAGGTTACGCCGCAGCCTGGCGGCATGTATGGAGGATGGATAACATCGGATCTTGCCGGACCATTCAAGGTGTGCCAGGCAGCTGGGGATGGTAATATAAGCAAAAGGCCGCTTGGCGGCCCTTTACGTTTTAACACTGTTTTAATTCACAAGACAATTCTCTATAATTAGATCCATGATAGCCTTTCCATGAAATCTTTTAGCTGCCTGTCAGTAACTCTTGCTTCAGAGCTGCCTTCTTCATTTAGTTTCATCATATATTCTCTTTTCATTGTAATTTCCTCCGTCAGGGTTTAATTTCTAATGTATAACAATTTTTATTATTAGTCAAGTCTAATTTGATTAATTATGGCTATTTATTGAAAAATTTTCATTAATCAAGGAGGTACTCGTTGAGGCCGGCGAGGTCAATTATCCGTATAACCCCTTCGCCGGTATTGGTGAGGTGGAGATTCTTGCCGCTCTCGGCAAGTTTATTCTTAATCCTGATGATAGTGGCGAGTGACATTGAATCGATCTTGCTGACTTCTTTCATGTCGAAAATTACGTCTTTGTCATTATCTTTTAATACCCTGTATATCTCTTTTTCTATGTCACCGATATGAGCTGATACGAGATCAACGTTGAAAGCAATGGTAATATCAGTAACTGAGTCGGTTATTGTTATCTTCATCGTTCTATCCTGGATTTAATCATTGATCATGATATTCTAATATAAAATTCAGTAGTTATTCCTAAACAT
>CAZEPS010000009.1:3079-38970 GCA_964514165.1 uncultured Leptospirales bacterium | reverse complement strand
GAAGAAGCTAAAATCATCGCTAAAATGACCGGTGAGTATTCCGTAAACGCCTTGATCAAAAATGATAAAGTTGAAGTGAACCGCATACTGGAAAATTTCGAGCAGGTTCCCTACATAAACACAGCATGTATATTTGACAATTCCGGCAATTCTGTTGCCTGTTACAGCCGCATTGAAAATTTCACATCCTACAACGTCTATAGAGGCGAGGGTTTTGTGAAAGAAGGTTTTTTTCATATCAACCAGAACATACGGTATCAAGATGAAAAATATGGAAGCATTTATATTAATCTTTCTTCAAGGGGTCTTATCAGAAAAATTGCATCCTATATTGCAATGATACTGGTCCTTTTTATTCTGATTCTGGCACTTTCTTATATTATTGCCATGAGATTTCAGAGGCTTATATCAAATCCGATACTGGAACTTTCACAGACAGCAAAAAAAATCACCGATTCAGCGGATTATTCCATCAGGGTAAACCAGTCACATGACGATGAGTTAGGTGTCCTCAGCAGCGCTTTTAACACCATGCTGACGCAGATGCAGAAAAGGCAAAAAGAGAGAAACAGGGTTGAGAATGAACTAAAAAAAAGCGAATCCCGCTTGAGAAGCATCATTGAACAATCGACCGATCCAATGTTCATTCTCAAGGAAGGTAAATTTGTTTTCATAAACCCGAAGATCGAAGAATATTTCGGCTACACATCTGAAGAGATTACCTCCCCTGATTTTGACATTCTCACTGTTATATCACCCGAAAGCAAAAGCAGTTTTGAGGGAGTGCTTTCAGAAACCGATGGAAAATATTTTACCAAAAGATTCGACTTTAAGGGAATATCAAAATTTGGTTATGAATACGATTTTGAAGTCAACCTTTCCCAGATTGACTGGGAATCTGGAACAGCCTACCTGGGAACCCTGAGGGATATTACCCAGCGAAAAAAAATAGAGCAGGCACTGAAATACCGTGTCGACCTGGAAAACATCATTACGTCCATATCCGCAAATTTCATCAGCCTTCAGCAGGAATCCTTTGATGAACAGGTCAACAGGGCTCTGTCAGATATAGCAATATTTTCCGGAGTAGATCACAGTTACCTCTATCTCTACAGCGTCAATACTAACAAGTTCGTAAAAACCTATGAATGGCACTTTGAAAGAAAAAGCGTCGAAAAGACACGTTTTGCAGATTTTCATGTAAATATTCTTCCATGGTTCAGCAGAAAACTCTTTGACTTTAAGATTATCCACATACCGAACAGCGACAACCTGAGCGAGGAAGCAGAAAAAGAGAAAGGGTATCTGCAGAAAAATAACATCAAGTCTGTGATTTGTGTTCCCATGATAAATGACAATACCATTCTGGGATTTATCGGTTTCGGTACGGTACGAAACCCAAAAACATGGGTTGAAGAGGATATAACACTCCTGAGAATGGTCGCCGAAATTCTGGTATTCGCCATAGTAAGAAAACGGTCAGATGAAATTCTTGCAAATGAAAAAGAAAGGCTCGCCGTAACTCTCCGGTCAATCGGTGACGGGGTTATAACAACCGATATGAACGGAAAGATAGCGATGATTAACAAGGAGGCTGAAAATCTTACCGGCTGGTCCATGGAAGAAGCTGCAGGACTACCCCTGGAAGAGGTTTATCAGATTTTCGATGAAAAAAGCAGGACCCCCCTGACCAACCTGATTCAGGACATTCTTGACAGAGGATATATCTCGGCAATAGAAACGATATCGTCACTGCTGGAGTCAAAAGACGGCGGGGAAAAGATAATATCACACAGCGGGGCCCCTATAATCGACAGGGCTAATACTATCATAGGGTTAGTCATTGTCTTCAGGGACATTACAGAAGAAACAAAAATGAAGGATGAATTGATTAATGCACAGAAGCTTGAATCTGTGGGCATTCTTGCGGGGGGGATAGCCCATGATTTCAATAATATATTGACAGCAATTCTTGGAAATATCTCCCTTGGAAAAATGGAGGTGAATGAACATTCCAGTATATACGAGACACTTACCCACGCAGAAAGAGCCGTGTCTCAGGCCCAGTCCCTCACTCAGCAACTGCTCACATTTTCGAAAGGCGGTACCCCCGTAAGAAAAATAACCACTATCTCGGATATACTCACCGATACCGTATCATTCTGCTTGAGGGGATCCAGCATAAAATCGGTTTTTAAGATTTCAGAGGAACTATACCCCGTAGAAATTGACGAGGGACAGATAAGCCAGGTGATAAACAACCTGGTTATAAACGCACTCCACGCAACGCCCGATGGAGGAATTCTAGAAATTAACGCTGAGAATGACACAATAAATTCAGCGATTCACTCCAACAAAATAAAATCGACAAACCCCGGTTTTACCATAAACCCGGGGAAATATGTAAAGATTTCGATACAAGACAGCGGGACCGGAATACCCGCTGAAATCAGGAACAAGATTTTTGATCCCTATTTCACTACCAAGGAAAACGGCAGCGGTCTCGGTCTGTCAGTAGTATACTCCGTCATCGCACGTCATAACGGCTTTGTTGAGGTCAAATCCGCCCCTGATTCAGGTTCAACGTTTACCATATGGCTCCCCGCATCAGAAAAATCGATTCACTTAAAGACAGGTCTAAAATATGAAAAAATTACAAGGCAGAGCGGCAGAATCCTCCTGATGGATGACGAGGAAAATATCAGGTCAATCGGCACTCGAATGCTCAATTACCTGGGTTACGACGTGGTATGTTCCGAAAATGGAAAAAAAACAATCGAACTTTACAAAGAGAGCGTCACAGATGAAGAACCCTTTGATGCGGTGATAATGGACCTTACCATCCCGGGAGGGCTGGGAGGAAAAGAATGTATCCGGGAACTTCTCCAGATAAACCCGGAAGTGAAAGCGATTGTTTCAAGCGGATACTCAAACGATCCGGTTATGGCTGAATACGGCAAATACGGATTTAGAGGTGTAATTATTAAACCCTATAATATCGAAGAACTCAGTGAAGCACTTGTTTCTGTAATCACCGGGGCCTGAAAGTAGGGTATCCTTCCTGTCAGTCTTCAATCGCGTATTCTGCTACCCTGTCACCAACCTCTGTAGTCAACAGTCCCATTTTCCCGGCTGAAAGGGACTTGATATCCCGTTCCAGGGCCCTTATAATCCCTGTTTCAATCCGCTTTGCTGCAGTATCTTCACCAAGAATTTCAAGCATCATCTGACCGGAACTGATTGCAGCAAGGGGATTGATGATATTTTTCCCGGTGTATTTCGGCGCCGAGCCGCCAATCGGTTCAAACATGGAAACCCCGTCAGGATTGATGTTTCCTCCTGCTGCGATTCCCATCCCCCCCTGGGTAATGGCGCCGAGATCGGTAATAATATCACCGAACATGTTCCCGGTTACGAGAACGTCAAACCATTCAGGGCTTTTTACCATCCACATGCACGCCGCGTCAACGTGGTAGTATTCCCGTTTAATGTCCTTATAATCCTTCTCGCCGATTTCATGAAATGCCCGCTCCCAGAGGTCGTATACATAGGTCAGGACATTGGTTTTGCCGACAAGTCCCAGGGTATTATTCTTCTTTCTTTTCCTGGTGTATTCAAAAGCATACCGAAGGCACCGTTCAACCTGGAACCGGGTATAAACCATGGACTGTACCGCGACTTCATGGGGGGTTCCTTTCATTGAAATACCGCCGGTACCCGTGTAGAGGCCCCCGGTATTCTCCCTGACCACAACATAGTCTATCTCTTCCGGCCCCTTGTTCTTTAAAGGCGTTTCCACGTTCGGATAGAGCTTAACCGGTCTCAGGTTGATATACTGGTCAAGTTCGAAACGCATCTTCAGGAGGATCCCCTTTTCGAGAATACCCGGTTTCACGTCAGGATGTCCAATTGCCCCAAGATAAATCGCGTCAAATTTCCTCATTTCATCAACCGCGCCCTCAGGGAGAACCTCTCCGGTTTTCAGGTACCGGTCTCCTCCGAAGTCATATTCATGAAAAGCAAGGGCGAGTCCTTCTTTATCCGCAACCGCTTTCAGGACCTTAACACCCTCTCGAACCACCTCCGGACCGGTCCCGTCTCCCGGAATAACTGCAATATTATATGAATTTCCCATTGTGTACCTCTGAATGAAAAAATATGATGCCAGATTTTCGACGTTAGGGCGAATAAATAATATGTCCTCGTAAATGCACCCTGTTTTATTGTCAAGACAAATGTTATGTATAGAAAGATGCCAGTCCCACTCTCATCAATGAAGTGCACTCATGAGACATGTGCGCTGGTTAACGAATTTTGGAGGTCATTTTTATCATACGAAAGAGTTATAATATAAGGAACCTCCCATTAAATTAATTTTGGTTCCCCAAAAATTCATATTGTGAACGGCATATATCTTGACGTAAGTACCATGTATTCTTTCAATGCGTTAACTATGATAGCGCCTATCAAGTACCATAATTGAGAAATACAATGCCAGAATCAATAATTGATATAGTTGTTGTTCCAAAATCATCTCGAAACAACATTTCAACAAGTGATACGAAGATCAGAGTGTACCTCACCTCCCCTCCGGTCGAGGGGCAGGCGAACAGGGAATGTATCGCACACCTTGCCAAAAAGCTCCGCATACCGAAATCGTCGATTACCATAACAAGGGGTTTGAAAGGAAGGCGTAAGCGCCTGAAAATTGAAGGTCTTACCCGTGAACAAATCTACTCAATTCTTAGAAACGAAATCCTGTGAAAAGAAAAATCGGCATCCATCTTTCGATTTCAGGGGGTGTCCACACCGCCCTTATCCGGGCGCAAAAACTCCAGGTTAACGCTGTACAGATTTTTTTGAAAAACTCAAACCAGTGGAAAGCGAAACCCTATTCGGAGAACGAGATCTCTCTTTTTCAAGAAGAAAGAAAAATATCCTGCAATATGTACCTGGTTGCCCATACCGGTTACCTGATAAACCTGGCAGGGGAGGGGGGCAATCTGATAAAAAGCATTGAAGCCATGGAGGATGAATGCAGGAGGGCGGTGGCCCTCGGTCTTGAACACCTGGTCCTTCACCCCGGAAGCCATCTCGGCAAGGGTATTGAGCATGGCCGTAAACGGACAGCCGAATCGTTAGATACCGTTTTCTCGAGACTCGGCAATAAACAAATTACCGTTTTACTGGAAACCACCGCAGGGCAGGGTACTTCAATAGGCCATACATTCGAAGACCTGCAGGGAATAATAGAGAATTCGGATAGCCGTGATAACATTGGAATCTGTCTCGATACCTGTCATCTGTTTGCCGCCGGCTATGACATCAGCTGCAAAAAATCGTATGAGAGTGTAATAGGTAACTGCCTTTCGATATTCGGCAGGGATCGGTTGAAACTGATTCACCTGAACGATTCAAAGCGCGAATGCGGCAGCAGGGTGGATCGTCATGAGCATATCGGGGATGGCATGATCGGAATCGCCGGTTTCAGATACCTGCTCAACGACGAGAGGCTTAAACACGTCCCTGTCATTCTCGAAACACCAAATTTTAATGATTTTGAAGCAGACGTGATGAACCTCAACCGTGTCAGGAAATTAATAAAAAAATAAAACCTGTCATAGTCAAATATTCCTTGTCATATGGCGGATATTTATCATTATAAACGAACTTCATTTCATGGAAAATAAGGCCATGACAGAAAAAAGTTTTCGCTATCCCTATTTTGTTCGGGGGGATGTTGACGGTTTTATCGGACTCTTCATTGACAATCTTGTTAATCTCCTCCTGATAACCGGTCTCTGCATCAGCATCGGGATGCCCCGGGCCCTGGTGTTCGGAAAAATCCTCCCCGCTACCGCCCTTTCTGTCTTATCGGGAAATATCTTTTACTCATACCTGGCTCGGCGCCTGGCAAAAAAGGAAAAAAGGCTGGACGTGACCGCTCTTCCCTACGGAGTCAATACTGTCAGCCTGTTCGCTTTTTTTTCACTGATTATCGCCCCCGTTTATCTGCAAACGAAAGACCCGGAACTCGCATGGAGGATCGGCGTCCTCAGCTGTCTCATCAGCGGCCTGTTTGAGGGTATCGGTGCCTTCTTCGGAGAAAAATTTCGCCGCATTACCCCCCGGGCTGCACTCCTGGCAACCCTGGCCGGAATCGCCATAGTGTTTATCGCCCTTGAACAGTCCATCAAGATATGGGACAAGCCCCTGATAGCGTTTATCCCCCTGGCATTTATTCTCGTTGAGTATTTTTCACACGCGAAGCTGCCCTTTAAAATTCCTGCCGGTTTTTACGCTCTGGCCATAGGTTCCATTATCGCATGGTCAATGGGGGACATGAACGCTGAAAAACTGTTTGAATCAACAAGGCACGTCTCGTTTTCTTTCCCGGCCCCGGTAATCGTCAGCATGTTTTCAAATATAACCGAGAGTGAGATCTTCCCTTATCTATCGATTTCAATCCCCATGGGACTCATGAGCTTTTTTGCCACCATACAAAACCTGGAGTCAGCCTCAGCAGCAGGAGACGATTACCCGGCGACCCCTGTTCTCGCAATGAATGGTATCGGTACCATCGTTGGTGGGATTTTCGGGTCTCCCTTCCCGACAACGGTCTACATTGGTCATCCGGGCTGGAAGGGGCTTGGCGCCCGAACCGGATACTCGATTATCAACGGGGCGGTTGTTACAGGCATCTGCTTCACCGGAATCATGAGTATAATTGTGGCAACAGTCCCCCTTGAAGCCGGGTACCCTATTCTGGTCTGGATCGGGGTTATCATTACCGCCCAGGCCTTTCAGACAACCAAAAAAGAACACGCCCCGGCCATTGCCCTGGGCCTTATGCCGGCAATTGCCTCCTGGGGCCTCTCCTTTCTCAGGCAGTACATCAACAAAACAGGAGACTATACCCCTGCCGAGGTTAACGGATTCATTGTTGAAAAACTCTTTCATTTAAAAGGGATCATCGCTTTTTCCGAGGGGGCTCTGTTTTCGGCCATGTTCCTCACCGCGGTCACCGTATATCTCATTGACAGGGATTTCCTCAAATCATTCTACTGGACTCTTCCCCTGATTCTTTTTTCAATTTTCGGACTGATTCATTCAACGGATATCGGCTTTCTCAAGGCTGGTACGATTTCACTCGGATACGTTCTCTTTGCGGTTACCCTGCTTTTCGTCTACTTTTACGATAAATTCCTTAGGATGGGCAGTTAGAATACACATGGACAACCGGAAATCACCAATAAGCTCAAAGACACCGAACCTCTATCTTTCCCTGGTTCCGGTCGTATTTCTTATTATTACCCTTTCCGTGGCGGTTATCATATTCAAGGATGACGCGACAGGGGGGCCCGCCCAGGCTGCTCTCATTCTTGCCGGCATATTTGCAGCAGTTTTCGCACTCACCCATGGACATACCTGGAAAGAGATCGAGGATAAGATACTTAACACAATGGCGGATGTTATGCAGCCGGTGCTTATTCTCCTGCTCATCGGCGCCCTTATCGGTGTCTGGATTCTCGCTGGTATTGTTCCTTCCATAATAGTCTGGGGTTTGAAAATTATGCAGCCGAGGCTTTTTCTCTTTGCCGCGTGTCTCATATCGGCTATCGTGTCAATCGCTACCGGGAGTTCCTGGTCCACGGCGGGAACTATCGGTGTCGCGTTCATCGGTATCGGACAGGCCGCTGACATACATATCGGTATGACCGCAGGTGCCATAATATCCGGTGCCTATTTCGGTGATAAACTGTCGCCGTTCTCTGAAACAACCAACCTCGCATCCTCCATGGCTGGTTCCGAGCTTTTTGAACATATCAGGCATATGCTTTTTACGACAACCCCGGCCATGATTATTACCCTGATCCTGCTTCTCATACTTGGCTTCACACAGTCATTCGAACAATACAACCCTGCTAAAATAAAAATGATAATAAACGCAATCAACACTAAATTTGACACTTCACTGTATATGCTAATCCCTCCCGTCATAACTATCAGTATCATGACGAGAAAGATTCCGGCAATCCCTGCAATAATCACCGGTATACTGCTTGGCGTTGTTTTCGCTGTAATTTTCCAGTCACGGGCAATCATGCAGATTGCGGGTTCGAAAGATCTTTCATACTGGTACGCCTCTATTAAGACCTGTTTCATCACAGCGTCAACCGGATACGTCTCCAATACCGGCCTTCAGGAAGTGGATAATCTGCTGAACAAGGGCGGCATGTCTTCAATGCTGAATACAATCTGGCTCATCCTGTCAGCGATGTTCTTCGCCGGTGTCATGGAGGGAAGCGGCATGCTCCATCGGATTGCTGAAGCAATTCTGAAAAGTGTGAAGAAAACCGGCAATCTGATAGCAGCAACCCTGGCTACCAATATACTGACGAACGTTCTCGCCGCAGAGCAGTATCTTTCAATTGTCATAACCGGAAGGATGTACCGCGACGCGTATATCAGGATGGGTCTTCATCCGAAAAACCTTTCCAGGGCGCTTGAAGATGCGGGGACACTTACTTCTCCACTGGTACCCTGGAACACCTGTGGATCATTTATGGCTTCAACACTCGGTGTATCAACATTCGTCTATTTCCCCTACGCCTTCCTCAATCTGCTAACACCATTTATATCATTGTTATACGGATATACCGGTTTTACCATAGTTTCAAATACAGAAAATGAAATGGATGAATAACCAGAAAAAAACTCTGCTGTTCTTCTTACAATAACACTTTCAAATAACTATTTCTAACAACCAGTATTTCCCCGTTCACCGGTCATCTTAAGAATAAAAAAAGGGATGCCATTACGGCATCCCTTTTTTTGTAATATTCTTATAAAATGCTTACTTAACAAAACCGAGAAGATTACCAATGTAGGGTGAAAACTTCACAACCACACCGGAAAAAACAACAGAAACCATTGTCATGAGTTTGATGAGAATGTTCAATGATGGACCAGAGGTGTCCTTGAAGGGGTCACCAACCGTATCACCGACAACGCCGGCATGGTGGGCTTCTGAACCCTTACCGCCGTGGTTGCCCTTCTCAATGAATTTTTTTCCGTTGTCCCAGGCGCCTCCTGCGTTATTCAGGAGACATGCCAGGGAAAATCCGGCTGTCAGTCCGCCAACGAGAAGTCCCATTACACCGGCAACACCGAGAACCAGGCCGGTTATGACCGGTACGATAATCGCCATGAGTGAAGGTACGATCATTTCCCTCTGTGCACCAGCTGTTGAAATGGCAACGCATTCCGCGTATTCTGGTGTAGCGGTTCCCTCAAGAATGCCGGGAATTTCACGGAACTGACGACGAACCTCCTCGACCATGGCGCCTGCAGCACGTCCGACAGCCTTCATGGTCATGGCGCTGAAGACAAATGCCATCATGGCGCCGAGGAAGATACCGCAGAGTACCAGCGGATTCATGATGCTCAGGTCATACGCAGCCACGAAGTCTGCAATTTCCGCCTGGGAAGCGATTATAGCGCTCGGGCCCGCTTCAATTCCCTCTGGCAATCTGGCATAGAATGTAATCTTACCAACGGTAAATCCTTCTATTCCGCCCAGTTTCCCGAGCCATATCTTGACTTCCTCAAGATATGCCGAGAGAAGGGCCATTGCTGTCAACGCGGCAGAACCGATTGCGAAACCCTTACCGGTCGCTGCTGTGGTATTGCCCAGCATGTCAAGAGCATCAGTCTTTTCCCGTACTGAAGGGTCGAGTCCGCTCATTTCGGCGTTACCACCGGCATTATCAGCAATAGGGCCGTATGCGTCGGTAGCGAGAGTAATACCAAGGGTTGAAAGCATACCAACGGCCGCGAAACCGATACCGTAAAGCCCCTGGTTGATATTCGTAAAACCGCCTGAAATACCGAAAGCGGCCAGGATACCGATAACGATGGTTACAACAGGAATACCGGCAGAATACATACCAACGGCCATACCCTCGATAATGGTTGTGGCCGGGCCCATATTCGCCTGCTTGGCAATACCCTGGGTCGGTGAATATTCATCTGAGGTATAGTATTCAGTTGCCTGACCTATGACGATACCTGCTATGAGGCCGGCGATAACGGCGCCAAAGATACCCCAGGTCACCAGGTTGAAATAGGCCATGATTGCCAGGGCAATGAGAATGAATACTGAACTACCGCCGGTTCCAATAAGGAGAGAACGAAGCAAATTTTTCATGGTCGCTTCTTCCTTGGTCCGTACCATGAAGATACCGACTATCGAAAGAAGTATGCCGATACCGGCAACAATCATCGGAGCGACGACCGGCTTAATAATGTTCATAACCGTATCAGCATTGGTTGCTCCCATGACAATCGGCAGGGCGGCGCCGAGTGCTGCAGTAGCGAGAATAGAACCGCAGTAGGATTCATAGAGGTCCGCGCCCATTCCTGCAACGTCACCTACGTTGTCACCGACATTGTCAGCGATGGTTGCCGGGTTTCTGGGATCGTCTTCCGGGATACCGGCTTCAACCTTGCCGACCAGGTCAGCACCGACGTCAGCGGCCTTGGTGTAGATTCCGCCGCCGACACGGGCAAAGAGTGCCTGAGTAGAAGCACCCATACCGAAAGTAAGCATGGTCGTGGTAATTTCAGACATCTTGGCTTTAACATAGAGGGGATTTGTCGCTGTGGACAATACTTCAAAGGTACCTTCAATCCCGATTTTCTTCATGAGTGCGTTACCGAGATTCCAGACGTTGTTGTCGTACAGATAGTTGAGTATGATGTACCAGAGGGAAATATCAATAAGACCGAACCCCACAACAACGAGTCCCATAACAGCACCAGACCTGAATGCGACCTTCAGTCCCGAGTTGAGGGAAACAGACGCACCCTGTGCGGTCCTGCCGGAAGCATAGGTAGCCGTTTTCATCCCGAGAAAGCCGCACAGACCTGAAAAGAAACCCCCGGTCAGGAAGGCTACAGGCACAAACGGATTCTGAACACCGAGAAATGACAGAGCGCCAAGTATGACTATCAGTATGACAAAGACGAGAGTCACAACCTTATACTGCCGTGTGAGATACGCCATGGCACCTTCTCGAACGTGCCCGGCTATCTCTTTCATTCTGTCATTACCCTCATCAGCCTTCATCATCATTTTGAAAAATATAAAGGCAAAAATAAGGGCAATCACCGAGGCAATCGGCGCAATGTAGAATAGATTATTCTCCATAGAAAACTCCTTTACCCTGAAAAATTATGGTTCAACCCTATCAGATTACCTTAAATAAGGTATCTAATATCTATATATACCTGCAAAACCCCATTTAACAGCGTGATTTTGCAGTTTGGGCCCCTTCATATGATTCACTGAACCGATGAACGTTCAGTAGACCTATTTTTCCATTGAATTATAAACTAATTCAGCAATATCAAAGCTTTGCAGATTCTGTATATCGAGCTCATTGGCCCCGTCTGAAAGCATGGTCAAGCAGAAGGGACAGGCTGTCCCGATCTTTGTCGCTCCGGTTGCCTGGGCATCCTTGGTTCTGAACTGGTTTACCCGGGTACCCAGGTGCTCTTCTATCCACATCCTGGCCCCGCCGGCGCCGCAGCAAAAGCTCCTGTCATGATGCCTGCTCATCTCCACCAGGTTCGTTCCCGGTATTGCCTTGATGATGTTTCTCGGTTCATTATAGATATTATTATAACGCCCGAGAAAACACGAATCATGATAGGTTATCTTTTCAGAAAGGGATTCATTAAGCTTGATCCTGCCGCTCTTGATTAAGTCGGCGATAATTTCAGAATGATGGAATACTTCGACATCATATTCAAGGGGATTGCCGTCAGAGCCGACTCCCACCCTGGCAAATTTTTTGTATTCCTTTTTCAGCATGTTGTAGCCGTGTGGGCAGGTAGTGATAATTTTTTTAACACCATAGGCTTTGAAGAGCTCTATGTTTTGTGTGGCAAGGGCATGCATGAGATATTCATTTCCGCCCCTCATCGCTGAATCACCGCAGCAGGCCTCCTCAGCCCCAAGGACCCCGATTTTGTAACCGGCTTTCTGCATGATCTTAATAAGGGCGATACCGACCTTCTGGTTCCGCTTGTCATATGACGCCGCGCATCCAACATAATAGAGATAGTCTACTTCAGGATCTTCAGCAAGGGTTTTGACGCCGAGTTCTTCAGTAATCCAGTCCGAACGCTCAGCGAAGGCGAAACCGTATGGATTGAAATTGTTCTCCATATTGACGAATGTCGTCTGGAGTTCCGGAGCCATGTCCCCTTCCATGAGAACCTTGTACCGTCTCATGTCGATCATCTTCTGGATATGTTCGATATTTACCGGACAGGCCTCCAGGCATGCCCCGCAGTTGGTACATGACCAGAACTCATCCGGTTGAACGGAACCCTCGATGAGGGGGGTAGACTCGACCGTTGAAGGATCGTCTGCAAGCATGAGCTTCGGAATCCTCTCATCCATATTGTCCTTGACATCATTAACGATTTTCTTCGGGGAAAGAGGTTTTTCAGTCAGCCATGCCGGACAGTTATCCTGACACCGACCGCACCGGGTACAGGCATCACCGTCCATGAGCTGCTTCCAGGTGTATTCTTCTACCCTGGAGACCCCGAATGATTCAGCAACTTCAAATTCAGCCGGGTCGATGACAGACAGGCTGTATTTGGTATCAGGACTCTCATTATCGAGGTTACCGAAATACACGTTAATTGTCGATATGGCAATGTGGCCTATTTTGTCCGTGCCAACAAGACCGATGAAAGAAAACGCCGCCAGCATGTGGAACCACCAGTTGAAATAATGCATGTTCTTCAGTGAGGAAAAATCAAAAAGACTGAAGGGAACCGCGAGGGCGTATCCAACCGGGGAAGCAACTTTTTCAAATACCGGGAAATCGGTCATGGCAATCCGCATCCCTTCATTAAAGAAACCGGAAAGAATGATGAGGGTAATCAGCACCAGCGCGAAAGTATCAATCGGTTTTGTATCAAGGCGGGAAGGTCTGGTGACATAACGCCGGTAAATCGCCATGGCAAGCCCTGCGAGTACGACAACCCCGAATATATCACCGAAAAGAGACCATATAATATAGAAATTACCGTGTATGAAGTGATAATGAAAGAAAAGCCCGGTTAAGTCCTCCTGGACCACAATTATGAGAGTAACAATAAAGAGGACAACAAAACCGAAGAAAATGCTCGCGTGCATGATACCGGCGTATTTTTCACGAAGAAGTTTCCACTGGAGAAGTGCGTACTTAATAACAACAAGAATACGCTTTTCGGGAAAATCAGTTCTCAGTTCACCTTTTCCCTGCCTCCATATGCGGACCCTCTTAACGACAGTATAGATAAGATAGAAGACCGCGGCAAACATGAAGATATATATACCCCATCTCATGAAACCGTGGGGCCCGCCAACATTAAAATAGAATTCCCTGGTTATCTCGTGAGCAGGGACGTTAAACATTCCAGCAAGATCCATCAAACTCCTCCTAAAATTATAACTTTCTATCGATTTAATTATGAAAATTTAAACAACGAAGATTATTCCTGCTTTCCAGATAAATCAAATTCACAAAAATCCGCACCATGAAAAATGTCAACACTAATTCATGTTTTATGCAGAAATTATAGGTCATGATGCTGCTTATCAATGCAAAGAAGGTATGTTAGAAATCATTTGCTCGGAGTTATGACAGAAAAGACCCACCGGGCCTACCTGACAGGGCTTCATCCCCCCCCTAAAGGGGCGCATGACGGGACGCTGGGCCTGTTGCTTCTCGTGGAAAATGATGACATCAGTTTCCTGGTATCCTGTGAACCGCATTCGGGGCACTGGCACCGGGATTCATCGCCAATTTTCATCAATTCTGAGAATCTTGATTCGCATGTATCGCATTTGAATTCATAGATCGGCATTTTTCAGTCCATACTTTTTAGTTTTTTAAAATATTCTAAATTATAATCATTGTGTCAATACTTTTTTTTATTTTGAATATTTGTTGACACACTTATTCCGGACGAATATAGATTTCAATTCTATCTTATCGAGAGTGGTGGAGAGACTGGCCCGGTGAAACCACGGCAACCGTCTAATTCAGAAAGGTGCCAATTCAAGAAGAAAATATCTGAAGATGAGATAGCAGGGTAACCGCTATCTCATAAGGGATTGCGGTTTTTTAACGTAACTTAAGGATACAGTTCTTCTCCTTTTCTGAAATGATATGTTATATGAATAACAGGAATAGAATCAACAGCATCGGAACTGTTAATACAGAATATTTTACCTTTGGTGAACCCCCGGCGGAACTCGAGCTCCGGTGTGGTAAAAAAATTGGCCCGGTTACCCTGGCCTACGAAACATACGGCACATTGAACAAAGATAAATCAAACGCCATCCTCGTTCTCCACGCCCTGTCCGGATCCGCCCATGCCGCAGGGTATCACACGGAATTCGATAAGCACCCCGGCTGGTGGGATCACTATATCGGACCTGGCAAACCCTTTGACACTGAGAAATATTACGTGATCTGCTCCAACGTGATAGGGGGATGCAACGGATCAACCGGCCCGGCATCGATAAATCCCAGAACACGCATGCCGTACGGTCTGAACTTTCCCATAATAACAATCAAGGACATGGTACAGGCCCAGAGTTATCTGATACGGCATTTGGGAATAAAAAAACTCCTCACCGTTGCCGGTGGATCCATGGGGGGGATGCAGGCAGTGAAATGGGCAATCATGTTCCCCGACATGGTCAGTTCAGTAATCGCCATTGCCACGTCCGCGTCTCTTTCAGCTCAGGGGATTGCCCTGAACGAAGTCGGCCGCCAGGCGATTATCAATGATCCGAAATGGAATGGGGGAGACTACTATGATTCAACACCCCCGGACGCGGGATTGTCCCTTGCCCGAATGATCGGACATATTACCTATCTCAGTGAAAAACTCATGCATGAAAAATTTGGACGGCAGTTTCAGGACCTGAACAATCCCGAACTGGATTTCAATAATGAATTCATGGTTGAATCATATTTGCACTATCAGGGCAGCTCGTTCGTTGACAGGTTTGACGCAAATTCCTATCTCTATATCACCAAGGCCATTGATTTCTTTGATTTAAAGAAGGATTACAACGGAAGCCTCATTAATGCCTTTGAATCTGTTAAAGCAAATTTCCTGATAATAAGTTTTAAGTCTGACTGGCTGTACCCCTCTAGCCAGGCACGGGAAATAGTCCAGGCCCTGAGAGCAACGGGAAAAAACGTAGTATATACTGACATGGAAACCGACAAAGGACATGACGCCTTTCTTTTAGAGAATCCACCCCTGGAAAAGAATATATCAAATTTTCTTGCAAGGGAATTCGAAAAAATTTACACTGTGTAAATCGTCTGCTGAATACACAATTCCGGTTTTTTTGCACCGCATATAAGTATTTAATGTCTTTTAAAGCGTGAAGTTATATCTAAAAAATACTGGTTGCCTTGAATTTGCTAAATGAATATTCATACATAGGGTACGACCTTGTCATCGATGAAATTCCCTATCAATCCCGGGTACTTGACCTCGGTTGCGGAGACGGAACCCTTCTCGTAATGCTTCAAAAGGAAAAGGGGGTTAAGGGTTTCGGCGTTGAGATCTCCGAAGAAGGGGTAAGCATGTGTGTCGAAAAAGGGCTCTACTGCTACCAGGGGGACATTGACGAGGGGCTTTCCGATTACAAAACCAACTCTTTCAGCTATGTGGTTTTAAACCAGACCCTCCAGAACACGAAACGGCCGGACTATGTTCTGAAAGAGATCCTGAGAATCAGTGAACATGCCATAATCAGTTTTCCCAATTACGGATATATCCTCAACAGGCTTCACCTCCTTTTCAGGGGGACCATACCCAAAAATCCCCAGGTCCCCTTTGAATGGTACGAGTCCCCCGATATTCACCAGTTGACCATAAGGGATTTTAAACATTTCTGCGTGGTTAACGGTTATGAAATAACAAAAGAGTCTCACTTTTCAGTTTACGTGAACAACAGATCGCGCATAATTAAAATGATGCCGAACCTTTTTGCCCAGTACGGATTTTTTATCCTGAAATGCGATGACTGCTGATTAAGAAGGCCGGGATCAAGTCCCGGCTTCTAATAATGACTGGGAACCTCTAAAAAATAAACATGAGGATCACTTTGGGGCAAATAATTTGGTTTACATTGGTATTATCCATAAGAAATCATGGATAATACCAATGTATAGATGCACCCGACTGTTAAAAACTGCTTTTTTCCGGCTCCTCCGAGGAATCTTCTGCAGCAGCTTCCTCCTTAATCTCAGGTTCCTTTGACGAAATATTCAGGTTTGACGGTGATTCTTCTGACATGACCTCTGCTGTCTTCCAGGATATCTCAAGTGACAGTTCCTGCTTATCCTTCTTCTCCTCCGCTTTGATCTCAAGAGAAACGAAATCCTCCGGTGTGAGAACCACATAGGCCTCATCCTTTTGAATTACCAGCTTTTTCTCTTTCAGGGATGAAACGATTGACTCCAGGTGCGAAATTGCCTGCTCAAGTTCACCCTTTAATTTGACCTTTAATTCCTTCTTTCCCATAGCATCCTCCATCATGTTAATGATAAAATTGTATTTATTAACAACCCGGAATCTATGAAGGGATGGCTTTCCCGGGTTACTAATTCCGTATCGATTATCTCAATTCCTGCTTTCTGGATGTCCGAAATGCGCAATTCAAAGGGATATTCTGTGTTCTTTGAATCGATAATGATAAAGTTGAGAAGATTTTTCCTTTCGGTATGCTTCAGATCATTGCCCAGGTACTGCAGCAAGCTTGTTACCGTATCATATAAATTCATGCCATGCTGTTCCGGATCAGTAACCGTGTTCGGTATGTATACCTTCGGGCACCGGTTGGCTGACACCGCCATGCCGACGCCGGATGGTATGAGATTCGCAATAACGCTTGAATAAAAACTTCCCATGGGATAACAGATGATTTCCGCCCTTGATATCAGCCTTTCAATATCATTTGATATCGAAACACTTGCAGGAAAAGGGTTGATTTTTGTTTCAGAAAGATACAACCTTTTCACAGGATGTTGAATCGAGTCTTTTTCTTTTCCGGTAAGCAGATGCTGCCCCACGAGCACCGTACCGTTCTCAAGTTCGGCAACAAGGTGAAGAAATTCGTTCACAATCGGTTTTACAATACCCTGGGCTTCGATGAGTTTCCTGAATATATAGAGAACAATCTCAATATTCTTGTTATTTGTCAAGTATCCGCCGGTAAGTATCAGGTTTCCGATATTCGCTCCACTGAGATCAAAATCAAGGGGCATCTTGTTCACGAATTTCCTGATATGATTTGATATAATCTGCTTCATCGGGTCAGGAATGGGGGCAATCAGTTCGTGTTTCTCCTGTATTATTTCATAGAGAACATTAATAAGAATCTTATTGTCCTCGTCGGGGAGCCGGTATGCGAAGAGGCGGTAGATATCAGGATTACCCTTAACGGACT
This sequence comes from uncultured Leptospirales bacterium, assembly GCA_964514165.1. Lineage (GTDB taxonomy): Bacteria > Spirochaetota > UBA4802 > UBA4802 > UBA5550 > CAZEPS01. The sequence continues at coordinate 21,425 of CAZEPS010000009.1, read as the reverse complement.
GGTCCGCGAGTGCCATCAATCGGTTCCGCAGATCACCGACGCTAATCATGTTGAACGAATCACGTATCTTGGCAGAACTCCCTCCGGAATCGAACGGGGTAATGAGGTGAATGGAATTGTGGGTGTATTGTATAAGGAGCTTGCTTAATCTCTTGAGCGCCGTCCCGCCGCTGAAAAAGAGAATGCGTGGACCGAGTTCCGGAACCTTGTGATATCGTTCAATCTTTATCGGGTCGGGAATCTGAACGTCCCTGGTTATAGTAATATACGAGCCCACGCTATAATTTCCTTTTCAGCCATCCCGAAAAATAGTCTGCCGCTTTTTCAAAATCAACACCCCCGGTTACCTCAAACACTGCGCATTTTTTCAAGTGTTCAATATAATTCTCGTTGCTGAGATCCGGCTGAGCACCGTTCCGTGAAAAATAGAAGAGTCCCGGACTTTTCATGAAAGCCGGCAGCAGGTCGCGGCGTTGAGAGACATCGATCTCCTGAATGGTAATGTCGGCACCGCTTCTGTTCCAGTTCAAAACTACCAGGCCCATCATTTCAGCCATTATTTTGAATTTTTCCGATCCGTAGACCTTGTCGATAAAGAGATCATACTTCTGTTCAAGGTTCCAGAGATCTTCCCGGGAAAGCTCCATCAGGCTTTCCCGTTCCTCTTCTGGAATCAGGTCTTCTATATCCTTGTTGGTAATGATCGTACCGGGATTTATTCGGGGGTATTTGGCGACACCGTACATGACCAGCCTTGAGTTATTTTTTGAGACAAGGAGCCGGTCATTGCTGATAAAATCGAGCCCTTTGCCCATGATGTGAAGCGCCAGGGTCGATTTACCCATGCCGGAAAAACCTGACAGGGCAAGGCCGAATTTGTTAAAGGCCACACCGGCAGAATGGAAAAGCAGGTTGTTTCTGTTCAGCATGTATTCAATAAACCTGTTATTGACAAAATTGATAACCTGATTTGTGTTGTCGATGCAGGGACCCACCGCGCAGTGATAGATCTCGTTAAAGAAAAAAACCATTCCGGTCTGTTTTTTCCTGATTATCCTCCCGGTTGAAAACTCGACATATTCCTCTTTAATTTTAGACTTTCCCGATTCAGGATCCTTGTCCCTGAATTGATACCGGAAATCCGGGGGATCCCCTTCCGCCGCGAAAATTTCCATTCCATGGTCACCAGCCGCGGTTAAAAACTCCCTGAAATATTCTCTTATCTTATCAGCAAGTTCGCTGTTATTCAGATTAATCTTGATAATAATATTGGAAAAAGCTACATAGACTTCTTCATGGAAGTCATTCTCCTCCAAAAAAGATGAGATAATATTGACCAGTTCAGCATGATCCAGTTTCACTTCAAACCCTCTTGACAACATACTCTGCATACAGCTGAGCCGCGTTTAACTTCTGGGCCTTGAGAAGTCCCCTGAATCCGCCGAAAGCTGACACCTCGAAAATTACCGGCCCTTCATCAGTCTCGACAACATCCACGCTGGTGAAGTCGAGATTAAAGATGGATTGCGCTTTTCGCGCAAGTTCAATGATATCATCGGGAGGTTCATAGGGCTCATATTTGCCCCCAGAATTGATAGTGGTATTCCACGAATTGCTGTTCGCCACCCTGGCATAGGTCGCAACGTATTCCCCCCCGAGAAAGGCAATCCCCAGGTCTTTTCCGGGTATCTTCACCATCTGCTGAATATACATGGTGGTGTTTCCAGAATTCTTGAAATCAAAAACCTTTTCCTTAAGATCTGGATCATCATGGGAAAGAACGACCATCCCCCGGGCTTTTGTTGAAAAGAGTGGTTTGAAAATCGCCGCATTGAAGTCCTTTACGGTATTCACCGCCAGGTCGATATCTTCTGTAATAACAGTTTTCGGCATCGGCATGTTCTCAAGCTGCAGATGCAGGGTCCCGCTCAGCCTGTTAAATGATTTCAGGATGGACTTCACCGGGGAAAAAAACTTGATACCCCTTTTTTCAAGAAAGAGCAGCAGTTCCAGCCTGTTCAGAAGGTCATGGCTGTATCGAGGCCCTACCTTTTTGATGATAAGCCCATCCAGGTCCATTAAATTCGTGTCCTTGAACATTATCGTATTCATTTCAGAATTGTAAAACACGTGTTCAAGATCTATGAGAAGCCTGAAGCCGGTCAGTTTTTCCACTTCGTCGGCAAGGCTTTCCGATGACCAGCCATCCGGCACGCCGACAACGCCTATTTTTTTCATCTACTGTCCCCGATTTAATATTGAAGAACTCCATGGCTTAAACGGTAATCTTTCCAGTCTTTATCTTTATGATTTATCATTCCTTCAAGGAGGTAGAAGGATCGAAAATACATCGCTTTCGCAAAATCCTTCTGCAAGGCGAACCGTGTTGACGTAAAAAACGAACGAATCAGGCCAAGAGACAGCCGCGCTTCAAAGGTTTCATCGTCATTATCCTCTGCAAACTGTTTGCAGAATTGAAAGAATTTGAATATAACATCATTTATGATTTCTCTCGGCGTCGTATCTATAATCGGCAGTCTGAAACTGGAAACGATGAAAACCGAAACATCCTGGACGTAATCCGAGAGTTTTGACCGGTGGATATCTATGTAATACACCCTGTCTTCATCAGGGTCATAAAGGATATTGTCATTATTGAAGTCACCGTGAATCAAAACGGAAAAAGGGGCCTGCAGTATTTTTTCCAACTCAACCGCTTCCTGGATAAGAATTTCAAAGGGGGGCACTTTCATGTTATTTATGTATTTCGTTTTTTCTTTGAAATAGGGATGTACATTGTAAACGTCATTCAGGCGTTTCATCAGCTGAGTAATGAAATCAGCGCTTGAAGGTTTATATTCTTTTGTTTGCAACCAGACATTTCCTACCGTTTCGATAATACGCTGCAATGAGGTATAAATCAGGTTTTCGTTCCCGCTGACCAGTATCTCCTGGAAATTCATCCCGCCGAGATATTCCATGAGAAGTGAAGCGTTATCTTCCTTCCTTTCGAATCCGAATATCCTCGGGGTAAGGCCGGGAAACTTTTTCTGCCACATTTCCAAATTTTTTTTCTCCTCCTGCAGCTTTTGATGCCTTCCCTCTTTGTATATGATTTCTTCAGTTTCACTGCTGGAAGATCTGCTTCTGACTTTTTCAATACGGCATCCTGATCGGGTTTCGACACCAATCGATTCCAGTTCAAACTCCCTGTCTTTAGAATTCAATGTTTCCCTTAAGGCGGTGTACTGGTGAATTTTAATACGGGTACCAAGGACGCTGGATATTATTGCCTCCCCCGTATTCAGGAGTGCATCACCGACCCGTTCCAGGTAACGGAAAATAAACAGGGAAGTAATCAGGTCTCCGTGATCAACAGTTCCCTCTTTCAGATCATCCATGATGCTGTCAAAATCTCGTTTATAGAGATCATCAATGGCAAATTCCGCCCGGCATATATCTATGGCGACGTTTACATCTCCAGTGAAAAGGCTTGCTGCTATGTTGTCGAGGGCGGTAAATATTATTGTAAAATACTGATGGTAGTTGTATCTATTAATGAAATACCGGTCACGAAAAAATGCGGTCTGCTGAACTATGTTTTCACAATAATCGCCGATTTTCTCAAGATTGTTTGAAATAGTGTTTACCGACATCATTGCTTCAATGATGTTGCCCTTTTCAGGTTCAGCTGTCAGGATCTGGGAGTAACTTTTTTTTGCTATGAGGTTTCGCAGATTATCGACATAATCGCCTGAACTGGTAACCCGGTCGATAATATGATCATCAGGTTCTTCAAGTGCCTTTTGCGTTTCTTCAAGCTGTTTTTTTATTTCAAGAAGTAGAAATTGAAAATTTTCATTCAGACCCTTGTACGCAAATAATTCGTTTCTCCGGTTCCCGCCCATATTTATTTTTTTGTGTCAATAATCAGCCTGTTTTGATCCTCCCCGGCTGATGTTTTCTCCTTCCATTTAAATTTCACGGACAGCTTCACTTTTTTGTCCTTCTTCTTGGCTTTTATCTCAAGATCGATCATGCCATCTGGATGAAGGAGAATCATTTCCTTGTCGTTTCGGAATACGATTTCACCGTTTTCAAATCCCTCGGTTATAACCTTAAGATACTCTGTAATAGATATCGTGTCCTGTAGAGTTTCATGTTTAAATTCATTGATTGCTGCCATACCCCCCCCATCAGGTTTTTTTTGGGAACTTCTAACAATTAACCAGGAGGTTCCCTTCTGGGCACATACCGATTTATAGATGTACCCTTCTGTCAGGCGATTCTGCTTATATACTCGTCTATGACCTTTTCCCTGTTGAAATTTCCGAGTATCAGGCTTTTTGCGATCTCAATATCATCCCAGGGAGGCTGATATCCAATTTCACGCGAAGCCTTCTCGATATCCTGATCCTCCGGCTCTTTCAGCTTTTCACCCATGTGGGTATCGTCGCCCATGGTTACCAGCAGGGGCCGAGACTTGTACTGTCTTGTTTTATTTTTCTTTATAACCACATTGATTAAGAAATCGGTAAACTCCCTGGACTGGGGATTCCAGACCTCATACCCGTCAACATCATAATCGGCAAGAAGGATCGGCCAGAACTGCTCTGGGTGCGGAACAACAATACCCCCGCCCAGGGACCGTACCTCCTCAATCATTTCTTCTGTTTCGTAAAAATAATCCAGGACGAAATTCTTCTTTACAATTTTTTTCACTTCCTTCAGATAGAGAAGGGCGCGATTGATAAAATGCCTGTCATAATATTTTTTGAGCATCGTAAAATAATTTGGGAGGAGTTTGTTCTTTATTGAGATTTTCGGTGTCTTTGAATAGTGCGTATCAATCAGCATCTTTATCTTCATCGCGTAGTTTCTGACAAATTCCACCAGTTCCTCTTCCGCCTCTGTCGCGGCTACCGCCTGCTGGATCCGGTCGTTATAGGAAGGATTTACCAGTGTCTCCAGAAACTCATAGAACTGTGACGCCCGGTATTTGTAGGTATGATCAAGCATTGACTTGAAAACATCTGCCTTCTCAAGACGAGAATTTTCAAAATGAAAGAGCAGCTGAACCTTCCTGTTGAACACTCTTGAGTAACAGTCCGTTTCAACGCCGGTATAAGCACCGTAGGAAACAAGCTGGTTGTGCTGAGTAGGAATTATCAGTTCCTTATACTTGTTTGGATACATCCGATCATTGCGTTCTTTTATTAATTCAATCTGAACATTTTCAGGGTGCCAGTGAACTGCGATTATCACCTCTTCCCTATCAAAGACAATGGCCGGATTCCTGATGATCTCTTTCTGCCTTGGTGTCAAAGAAACCTCAACCAGGTTCCAGTATACGGAGTTGTCCCAGTCCGTTATCTCTTTAATGCTGTTTAAGTATTCCTGCTTTTCCATATCTCTTAATTTCACATGTATTTGTAATATACAATTATCACTGGTTCAACAACTTAATTCTAATGTCACTGTTAAACAAGATATCATAAATAATTCATCAATTATTCAGTCTTCATAGACTCTATAGATAGTCCTTAATATACTTTATGCCATTCATCATGTCAATGTCATTATATCTCGAGTTTATTTCCAAGATATTGATTATATCACTTGTGAATAAATCCAAATATGCCTGGTAATTGATTGAACCGTATCCTGGGGGCTGATGATCCCTGCTTCCAATAACGTCATGGATATGCGAACCCACAATATGCTCCCTGTAAGCTAAAAAATAATCTTCAATTCCGGGAAACCCCCAGAGGCTTTTTACATAGGCATGCCCGATATCAAGCCAGAAACAAATCGGCGCACCGCTAAACTCTGACAAGAGAAACCCTGTCTCCTGAAAATCAGGAATCTGGTAAATGTAGTACCTGTTTTCTACAGCAAGGGTAATGGAAAACCGTTCAGCATATAAAAGTAGTTCCTCAAGGGACTTCTTCACCCCGTCCAGTGAACCTGAGATGATTTCATTACGTTTTGATAAATAATCCTGTATAAACCTTTGACCATCAGCAATCATTTCGCTGCTGTCAGCAAGTGCTTTAAAGTCTTTTTTTAACTTGGGTTGACCCGTGTCTCCCAGATGAAGAACCACATATTCCGCGTCTGCTTCAGATGCGTTTTCAATGGTCTTTTTCGTATAATATACCGCCTTATTACGCTCTTCATCATCAGGAGAGGATAATCTGAAATAATCTGCGTCAACTTCATCTTCAGGTATTTCATCTGGACGGTAACAGTTGTTATGGAGACTGATTATTGATATATCAAACTTGTTCCTGTTTCGCAGAATTTCCCGAAACTGATCTTTCGATAAACGGTATTCAAGCTCCAGTACCCCTATGCCCATGGATGCGGTTTTTTCCAGCATCTCAATTCCGGTTAAATCTTTTCCTGAAAAAAAGCATGTTGAAATGCCGAGGGGAATCATGGGGGTCTTCTGTTATGATACAGGGATGATTACTTGTACAATTTGTGGCATTCATTTTGTATGTAATCAAGCTTTTTTAACGATTTCACTGCATCTTGTATTTTTTCGTTTTTGATTGAATCATATAAATCCTTTGCTGTATCAAGAAAATCTTCGTAATAATCTTCGCCGTTTTTAGTATAGAGCGTCATCAATTCGCATTCCTTGTAAAAATCAGTGGCAATTTTTATACTCGGAATTCTTTTAAATTCTATGCTGTTTTTTATATGTTTAAAATTGTTATCCATGCTTTTTTTCAATTTTTTATACGAGGGTTTCGATTTTATGATTCTGTTGTCCATGAAGATCGTTTTATATTCATAAACATCTTCTTTAATTGAATCACCCGTTGGCTCAATGATTATCTTGGTTTTGACTATGTCTTCATACTTCCTGTATTTAAGGCTTAATTTGAATGATGAAATGTCATCAATCTTGACTATGCTGTCAAGTATCGGCAGTTTTCGTTTTTCTATCATATCAGCAAGGAGTTTTAGATGACGTGGCAATTCTTTGAATGGCAAAACCTGTTTATATTTTTTTTTCCTGCTGCCCATTGATATCTCCTCGTGCTTCGTTGTAATATATCTCCGAAATAATTATTATTTATACGTTACACAGCCAATGTTAGGATTTCACCCCGATAACTGAATAACGAACAAAGAGAATTTTGCAAATTAATTATAATTGATATCATATAAATTTTTTGTTTAGCATTTATTATATTTCTCAGCTATATAAAGCCATCATAGCTACATGCATTTTTTGCAGTTCCTCAATCGATTGAATTGATGTACACTCGGGGAGGGAATTCAAAAAAAACTTTCCATATGATTTTGTGTTAATACGCGGGTCCAGTACAGCGATAATACCCTTATCCGTCTTGCTGCGAATCAGCCTGCCAAATCCCTGTTTGAAGCGGATAATAGCTTCCGGGAGCTGATACTGATAGAATGGATTGTTTCCGCTGGCGGCGATTCGCTCAATTCTCGCCTCAACAGGTGGAATGTTCGGTACTGAAAATGGGAGTCTCATCAGGATTAGACCGCGAAGAAGATCTCCGGGCAGGTCTATTCCCTGCCAGAAGGAGTGGGTTCCCATGAGAACGGTATTCGTGCTACTGGTAAAGGCATCCAGTGCCTCAGAGGCAGACAGCCGGTCCTGAGAAAAAATCGGATACTCGATGGACTGTTCCAGTGCCGTCCTCACCCGCCCAAGCATGGAATAGGACGTAAAAAGAATCAAGCAGTTGCCACCGCAGATATCAATAATCGATTCGGCAGCCTTCACCGACTCTTCTATAAATGATTCCTCTGAGGGCTCAATGTTGTTACTGGAAGTGAAAAACAAAACCTGTGATTTGAAATCAAATGCTGAGCTCAGAATCAGAGACCGGTGTTCTACGATTCCAAGCCTGTTAACTATATATGAAATGTCATTATTTACTGTCAGAGTTGCCGAAGTAAATACTGATGAGTCATAATAATGGAGTACTTCCCTACAGAAAATCTCCTCGATACTTACAGGCTGACCTTTGCAGGTTATCTCTCCCGGGTTTCTTTTCTGTTCCCTTTCAATCCAGTACACGTAATCTTCGTCATTCTGAAATATAAAATGCTTAAGGTTCTCATTAAAAACAAAGAGCCTTCCCCTGGCAATGTCGAAATCTATTTTCAGAAATTCATTTGCAGAGAAATCATCCTCTATCTCGGTGAAAATCAGCAACAGCTCTTTTATTTTCTTCGAAAAATCAAACTGCTCAAAACACGGATCCCTGAAACGGATCGTCACCTGGTCACTCCGCAGCATCGTAGAAAGCTTTCTGAAATAGGCATTGCCGTCTTGTTCTATTTCACTTATCAACCTGATACAGTCCCCGCGTCTTTTAATATCAGCAATTGAGGTAACCAATGAACTCCTGTTTCTTTCCTGGTAAAGGTGATGAAGTATAGATGTCAGCTGGGTGTTACTAAGTGAAAATCCGATCTGTTTCGCCGCGATATCCTCAAGGGAATGAGCTTCGTCAAATATAGCTATATCCGTCCGGGGAAGGAAGGCCTTGTCATAGGCGATATTCGCGAAGAATAGGTAATGATTCATGACCAGTACCTGTGAATTCTCCCATTCCCTCCTCGCAGACTGATAGGAGCAGGAGCCGTTAAAGGGACACTTATAGGATCTGCATCCGTCACTTTCCCGGTTTATCTCAATCCAGATGTATTCAGGAAGTGGAACATCAAAACGGGTCACAATCGAACCATCAAGTATTCTCTTTTTGACTGAGATTATCTTTTTTAATTCTTTCGGACCGAACCGTCCAAGGTTAATGGCTCCTTCGATTCGTATTAAACAGGGGTAGTTCGCGCTACCGAGACAGAGGGAATAGGTGAAATCAAAGTCAAGATAGGTACCGGCAAGCTGTTTCACGAACGGCAGGTCCTTGTCAAGGAGCTGCTTTTGAAGGGCCTTTGTCTCGGTTGAGACCGTTATTTTTTTATCATTTTCAACAGCATAGAGAATGGATGGTATGAGGTATCCCATGGTCTTGCCTGTGCCGGTACCGGCTTCAACAATGGCATTCTCCTGGTCATGCAAACACTCCAGGATAAACTGCGACATCTGCACCTGTTCATCGCGGAACTCAAAGGTAGAAACTATATTCTTAAGATAGCCGTCCGGCCCAAAAATCCTGTTCATGGTTTATTCCATTATTTCTATACCGATGAGTGTTATGTCGTCACTTCTGGGATTAACATGCTTATTGCCGAGAAAACCCCCAATCGTGGATAAAATGGAAACCTGAAGATCAGTTATGGCCAGATTCCTTTTTTCATGAATCAACGACAAGATTTTATCTATCCCGTAGTCTTCATCCTTCTCGTTAAACTGCTCAAAAAGACCATCCGTAAAAAGCAGTATCTTGTCTCCTTTTTTTATTCGTCTTTTCTCTATAAGGAATTCCGCATTTCTGGTTATACCGATCAGCTTCCCGGTATGGGAAACAGACGAAATATCACCTCCGCTGATAAGCAACTGGTCAGGGTGGCCTGCTGATGAATATAGAATTTCTCTTCTGTTCAAATCTATATCAACAACGATACAGGAAAAAAACACATTGAGGGTATTGTAAAGATCAATAAATGAATTGTTTAATGTCTCAAAGAGGAGCGAGGTGTTCTCGTACCCCTTGACCTTCTCGTATTCGCTCTTTATGATCATGGTGACCAGCGCCGCCTGGATTCCGTGACCGAGAGCGTCGGCGAGAAAAAACCTGATATACCCGGGGTACAGGGAAAAAATATCATAAATATCACCACCCACCTCGCTCATAGGATAGTAATCAACACGGAGTTTGATACCGGTAATTTCATCAAGTCCCTGGGGCATAATACTGTTCTGTATCCTCTGGGCCAGGAGCAGATCTGACTGAATCTGCTTGTACATGCGGTTCAGGTTGTTATATGCTTCCCTGAGTTCAACTGTTCTCTCGTACACCTTTTTTTCCAGATCAGTTCTTATCTCGTTTATTTCCCTTGCGGCAAGATTATAGTTTAATGAAAAACGCACAAGTTCATGATCTGAAAGAGTCGGATAATAAAACCCCTGCCTCCCAAGGGCAAGATTTTTCGTGGATTCATTAATCCCGTGAAATGAACGGATTATGGCGTTCATGGAAAAGAATATAAGAAATCCGATGGTGAAAAGACTGAGAAAAATAAATATTATCACCTGAAGAATGGGTTTTTCACTGCTTCTGATAAGAATCGTAAGTATGACCATACTGGATACTATGAGAAAGAGGGTGAATACGGTCTTTGTTTTAAAACTGAGAAGGTACTTGTCCGATAATTCATCCAGTCTCTCGTACATGATCTTAATGATCTTTTCTTTGTATGGTCCGATGAAATACTCAGTGATGTTAAAGGTGAAATAACCAATAATTAATGCAGCGAATACACCCCCGAAAATGATATTCGGTATTCTTTCAACATTGCGGAGGGTGAAAAAAAACACCAGTACGATGATAATGATTACTATAACCGTATAAAAAATTGCTGTGAGGAGATTATTAACCGGCAGATACATGATTGCCTTGTATAGCTGCATGATTTTTTTTCTGTGAAATGACGAATCATCAATCGCTTCCAGGTCCCTGGAATAATTCCTGTTGATAATCCTTATTGCACGGCTGAAACCTGAAAATCCAAGAGGGTGCAGGAGTCCAAAATGCACGAGATGAAGAAAAACTGCACCAGCTGTAGCTGTTATCTGAGTCTTTATGAGAACTGACATCTCAATATTCGTGAGGATCATGGTGGAATAAGCGAGGTAAAAACCGTAAAACGAAGCAATCCATGAACCAGACGTGGAAAATATCGCAACAGCAAATCCGGCTGAGATTTTTTTTGAGAGGTAATAAAATATACGATGTACCATATAATCAGTTTCTAACCATGTTTAATGCTGTCGACAACCTCTGTGAAAATTGCCGCATAGATACATGATCTTTGAGCATATGTCAATTACCTTTTATATACCCTCCTGTGACAGGAGGGTATATCGGAAGTTCGTCATTAGTTGCCATTTATACCTTGACATGAAATATTCCCCACATATGCTCAGTTTAAACCCCGCTGGAGACTGTAAAGGGCATGAACAAGACAGCATTTTTATACGATGATATCTATCTAGGCCATGATACAGGATATGGCCACCCGGAAAGACCCGAACGCCTTATAGCTATTATTAACAAGTTAAAAAGTGCCTCCTATTATGATGATTTAATTCAGGTAAAACCAATCCTTCCGAATATTTCATATATTGAACTTATCCATTCAAAAGATTACATTAAGAGGGTTATGAAGGAGATAGAGCAGGGCACTCAATTCCTTGACTCAATGGATACGGTAGTGTGTCCTCATTCCTATGACATAGCCCTTAAGGCCGTCGGTGGCGGTCTCAATATGTGCGATACGATAATGTCACAGGAAGCGATGAACGGTTTTCTGGCTGTACGGCCTCCGGGACATCATGCTGAATATGATTATGCAGCCGGATTCTGCATTTTCAATAACATCGCGATAGCGGCGAAATACCTCCAGGCGAAACATAATATCGACAAAATCGCGATAGTAGACTGGGATGTACACCACGGCAACGGTACGCAGCATTCATTTGAGTACGATAATTCCGTGTTCTATGTAAGCCTGCACCAGTTTCCCCATTACCCGGGAACAGGTTCCCATACAGAACAGGGGGTTGGAATAGGGAAGGGGTACACCCTGAACATTCCAATGCGATCCGGCTCCGGTGACAGCGAATACCTGACCGCGTTCAAAGAAGTCATAGTACCGGCCCTTGATAACTTTAAACCGGAGATCATTCTGATATCAGCGGGGTTTGACGCACATCAATCAGATCCCCTGTCAGGAATACGGCTGTCATCAGACATGTATTATCAATTCACCGCCATGCTGATGGAGGTTGCCGCAAACCACTCAAAGGAAAGAGTCATGGCCTTTCTTGAAGGGGGATATAACCTGAACGCACTGGCAGAGGGAGTCCATAATGTGATGAGAGCATTTACCGGGAATAATTAACCATGATTTCAACTGTTACCGTTTCTTCTTCAAAAAAAGAAGAACTCATCGATATAACCAGTGATATTAAAAACGCCGTTAAGAAAAGCGGCATAAATGAAGGCCAGTGTCTCGTCTATACACCCCATACAACAGCAGCCATCACCATAAACGAAAACGCTGATCCGACCGTTAGAACTGATATATTAAAAGGATTAAATCACCTGGGGTTCGAAATAGTTCCATTTGATCACAGCGAGGGGAATTCACCCTCACACCTAAAATCATCCCTCGTTGGCTGTTCCGAACACATCGTTATCAATAACGGATCCCTCATGCTCGGAACCTGGCAGGGGATTTTTTTCTGTGAATTCGACGGCCCCAGAAACAGAAAAGTAATTATTTCCATACAACAGGCCTAAGGGCACATCAAAATCATTGTTTTGAAAGCAAAATATGCATCCAAAAGGGAATTTTCTGTTTGATTAATAGAGTTTCCCTTATCTTCCAGGCTGTGGTTTAATCGAACTTAAATGGCGGATAATCGTCAATAAGACCGGTTAAAAAAGCCAGAACCCTCGCACCGTACCGGTAATACTGGGTAAGAATATCATAGAGAAGATGCGGCCATCCCCCTGTAATCAGGACAACAAGCATGCCAGCAAGAAAAATAAAAGGTGTGACCAGGCTTAACAAGCCGAGTACTATCAGATGAGGAAGGGAAAAGAGAAATATTCCTATTCCTGTCAGCCTTAAAAATGCAAGGGATCTCGAATGGTGAAGGGGATAGGTGACGTTCATCTGCAGGGAGTGATCTATATCAGCCTTTCCGGTATATATCGGCATGTCTTCAACAATACCCATCTGTGACGTCCCTATATACAGCATATATCGAAGTGTATTCTCCTGTATCTCTGCGAAATCTTCAATAATTTCCCCGGTAAAGAGAACGACTATCTGGTTAAGGTACCCAAGTATTGAGGACAGTATGGAATAGATTATAAATACAAGAAGGTGAGGAAGCAAACCGATGGTAAAAATGCCAAAAAGGCGCAATATAGATCCAAGACGGGAATACTTTATGGAAAAATCTATAGAAAAATTGACTGCTCCCTTTCGGGTGATGTCAGGATGTCTGTTGCCGCCATAATCCTTTTTTTCATAAATATCATTATCTTCCAGGTCAATATCCATGAGTTCATCGTCAAATGTCTCGGTTATCCTTTTTCCCCTGGCGACTCCGACAGGAACCGGTTCATCTACCTCCTCTTCAATTTCAGGGAGATCCATCATTTCCGCTTCTATTTCATCTTCTTCATCAGTAACGCTGATTGCTGATTCCACCTCTTTAAATTCATCTTCCAGATTGTCCATATCGAGAGAGGGATCAATTTCCTCGACAGTCAATTTCAAATCATCCTCTTCCTCGAGAAAGACTTCATCTGTATCCGTTTGAAGATCATCGATATTAAATTCAGGATCAATGTCATCCACGGACAGCTTAAGCTCCTCCTCTTCATCCTCCATGGAGGCGGCAATTTCATCCTGTGTCAAATCATCCAGGGTTAGACCCGCGTCAGTGAGAGTGATCTTTTCATCTTCCTCGAGGGTTTCACCCTTTTTGATGTCGCCTGTTTCTTCGAGTTCAATATCGAGTGAATCAAGATCCAGGGTTATGCTCTCATCTTTCCCGGTCATCTCATCAGCTTCCATACCTGTCAATTCGTGAATTCCAGTGTCGGCGATTTCCAGATCCATTTCTTCAGGTCTTTCGCCTTCAAGGACTGTTTCATCCTCATCAAGGTCAATGTCGAGAGAATCAAGATCCAGGGTTATATCTTCCTCATCCGCTGCCGGTTCTTTTATAGCCCGCTCTTCCGATACCTCGATCCCCTCGAGATCGCTTTCTATTTCAGCCAGTTCTTCATCAGAAAGGTCAATATCCATTTCACCGGTTTCTGCTTTTGCACCGACAGCTTCGGGTTTGACCCCCTCTTCCAGTGAAACTTCATCTATTTCCAGTCCGGGTATTTCTTCCCCGGTAACAGATACTTCATCATCTTCCTCAAGTTCAATATCGAGTGAATCAAGATCAATGGTAATACTCTCATCCTCTTCAATTTCTTCTTCTAGTTTGTCACCGACAACATACTCCGTGTCATCAGGCATTGTGTCAATTTCATCAAGTTCAGGAAGAATAGATTCTTCCGATAAGTCATCAGACACATCATCACTGACAGCGGTTTTAACCTTTGATTCATCCTCAAAATAATCTGAATCACCAGTCTCTACCCCGGTTTTTTCATCAGGTATCGTATCGATATCTTCAAGATCATTTATATCAATATCAAGATCATCAAAGGGGATATCACCACCCTTTTCAGGTGCCGTTACACCTGCCGGTATTTCATCCTCAATCATCGTGTCTTCATCTGTTTTATCTTCATCGAAATCAATATCCAGATCGAGTCCCTCTATATCGCCCCCCAGCTCATCCTCTATCGATATTTCTTCAGGGACAGTGACCTCTTCGGTTTCAGGAACCTCATCTTCAGACAGTTCCGTGTCCTGATCAGAATCTTCGCCGAAATCCTCTAAGTCAGATTCGAAGGTATCTTCTTCGACTGTTTCTGCCGTTGGCCGGATGTCTGGAGATTCGCCGGTTTCCTGATACTCAGGTAAAAATTCATCAGGCTCGGGCTTTTCCTGAAATACAGCACCGCCGGCATCAACTTCAGAATCGATTTTTCTGTTATCAATCATGTTCTCAGCTGAACACTTGGGACAGGAAAAAGCGAACTTTTTATTATTCACCTTTTCATCATCAACTGAAAAGGCTGTACTGCAGTTTTTACACCTGACAATCATACAGAATTACTCCCTATCTATCAGGAAAATATTTTTCATTGATATTATGCTGAATTATAATCGGAGATATGGGTAGAAAAAAAATCATAAACCACTTCATCTCCCTGCCAAGGAGCATCTCAGATTTTTGCAGGTATCTGAGATTAATGTACAGTGTCCAGATTCCCAGGGTAAAAATCGACAAGAAAATATTCATTCTCGGATCTTCTCCGAATACCCTGCTCGTTCTGGCAAGCCACCAGAAATAATACATGAAACCGGTAATGATTAACAGCAAAAAAAGAACGAATATGTTATTTTCAGGTATAAATTCTTCCATAATATTTCCCCAGTTATAGCGTTTAACCCAAGGGCGGCCTTCATATCTTATTAACGGAACTAAATATGATATATTTTACACTTTTTCTACAACTTTTCTCTTCGTTTCATGCCTTGATACCATTAAAGATATTCCCATTTCACGGATATTTCAATATCAAAAACAGGTATTATATTCTCAAGTTTTTATTTTTCACCAGTTATACAGGCAGGCACATATGGCCGATTATTAAAGAGTATGCACTATATAAAAAAATACTGTAATGCTGATCCCCTTCCCTGGTTGATGGAAAAACAGGATGATCCTGCCTGTTTCATAACAAAACGGGATATTCTGAGGGAAAAATTTTCTGACAGGGAGTATGATGAACTTGCTAAATTGCCGGTTCTTCAGAAAATTCTGGGGAACAGCTCAAACAGCGTTCTCAGAGACTCTTCGCAATATGACATCTTCTATACCGGGACACTCTGGAATTTCGCAGTGTCCGTGGAGTACGGTCTCGATACGCGTACCAGTGAAATACAGAAAACTGCTGAATTCTTGTGTAAAAAAAGCCAGAACAGAGATGGGGGATTTACCTTTAACTGGAAGCCGAATATACCGGTTGCGTGCAGAACTGGTGATACAGTGCGATATCTAATCCGCTCCGGCTACAGGGGACAGAATGTGCGAAAAGGGATTGAATGGATTGTTAAAAACCAGCGCCATGACGGTGGATGGCT
This sequence comes from uncultured Leptospirales bacterium, assembly GCA_964514165.1. Lineage (GTDB taxonomy): Bacteria > Spirochaetota > UBA4802 > UBA4802 > UBA5550 > CAZEPS01. Next base: position 5,456 of record CAZEPS010000009.1, on the reverse strand, counting down.
TCATTGTCCCCTTGCCGGTATCTGCGATTATGGGAGATTCATATTGCTTAATAAACCCGGCAAAGGGCTTCGGAGAGAAAACGATACCACTGTTCCGAGCTGCATTGCGGCAACTATTGCCTGTTCTTATGCCCTGATAGAATACAGGGACAGGTACGAATTATATGACCATGACAGATTTATCGAAAAAGGTGCGCAGTTTATTCTCAGTTACAACATTGAAAACAGACGAAGTATGACTTTATCGTGCATGGCAACAGATAACAGGGATTTCACACTTCTCGGTTACCCAATTCTATCACAATATGATATTGTATACGGCTTACTTTTTCTTGCCCGTTCAGGATATTACACTGATTTACGCACCAGTTCCGGGTTTAACCTTGTCATCTCAAAGCAGAATCCAAACGGAACATGGAACCTGGAGAACGCCCAGACCGGCATGATGTATAGAGAAATGAAAAAACCTCCAGTTGGAAGGATGAATAAATGGGTTACCCTCAACGTTCTTCGATTATTATCGTTTGGATCTTCCTCCCTGCAACATGACAGTGTAACATCTTTTCATAATCAGTAAATACTTGTTATGCTGTTATAGATCGCATTGTCCATCATTTATAACTTGACAAAAAAATGTCTTTTAATAATAAAGGTGAACTCTTTATCAATTAACCATTTTTTAAAAAGGTAAACTAGTGCAAAACAGCAATCCAGTAATCGTTCAAAGTGACAATACCCTCTTAGTTGAAGTCGATAATCCAGAATTCGAAAACGCCCGAGATGCCATTTCCCCCTTTTCAGAACTCGAAAAAAGCCCGGAACATATTCACACGTACCGTATCACGCCTTTGTCACTGTGGAACGCTGCCGCTTCAGGCCTGAAATTTGAATCCATCATAGAGACCTTGAAAAAATACTCCCGCTATGAGATTCCTGAGATTGTTCTTACCACCATTAAGGAACAGATGCAGCGTTACGGCCTTCTAAAACTTGTTAAAACCGATGACGGGCTGCTGCTCGTCTCGGACGATCCGATCCTTCTCAACGAAATTGAAAATAATCAGAGGATAATGCAATTCATTGAGAAGCGTATCAACAATAACAGCATGAACATAAAGGCAAATTTTCGCGGACATATCAAACAGGCTCTAATCAAAATCGGTTTCCCGGTGGAAGATCTTGCAGGTTATGAAGATGGCGACCCCTGTCCGATACATATCCTCGAAAAAACCTCTGAAGGACAAACCTTTGAAATTAGAGATTACCAGGAGAGCTCGCTGAACGCCTTTTACCGGGGGGGAGGTCCGGAAGGAGGGAGCGGCATAGTGGTCCTGCCATGCGGGGCCGGGAAAACCATTGTCGGCATTGCCATTATGGCGAAACTCCAGACCCAGACGCTGATCCTCGTTACAAACACCATTGCCCTTCGTCAGTGGAAGGAGGAACTCCTGGACAAAACGGACCTTGATCCGGACACGATCGGTGAATTTTCAGGAGAAAAGAAAGAGATAAAACCGATAACCATAGCCACGTATAATATCCTGACCTATCGGAAGAATAAAAACGGTCCTTTTCTTCACTTTGATCTTTTCAATTCAAACAACTGGGGACTCATAATCTACGATGAGGTTCACCTTCTTCCGGCACCGGTATTCCGCATGACCTCGGAAATTCAGTCGAAGAGAAGGCTCGGTCTTACGGCAACCTTAATACGGGAAGACGGCATGGAAACAGATGTTTTCAGCCTCATCGGGCCCAAGAAATTCGACATGCCATGGAAAATACTGGAAAAATCCCAGTGGATAGCTGAAGCACTCTGCACGGAAATCCGCATCGAACTTCCCGATGATTTACGTTTAAAATACTCCGTAGCAAAAGACAGAGAAAAATTCCGTATTGCCTCAGAGAACGTGAGAAAAATTGAAATAGTAAAGAATATCATTGAACATCACCGGGAATCAAATATCCTCATAATTGGGCAATATATTTCACAGCTTGAGAAGCTTGCCAGTCAGTTTGGATTTCCCCTGATTACAGGAAATACCTCCATTACAGACAGAGAAAACCTTTACAGGCAGTTCAGAAATGAAGAAATAAAAATACTCGTGGTCTCCAAGGTGGCTAATTTTTCCATAGATCTCCCGGATGCGAACGTGGCGGTACAGATTTCTGGCACGTTCGGTTCCCGTCAGGAAGAGGCCCAGAGGCTGGGGCGTATCCTCCGTCCAAAAAAAAATGAAAACAGGGCGTTTTTCTACACTATTATCACTTCAAATTCTGTTGAAGAAAAATTCGCCCACAACAGGCAGCTGTTCCTTACGGAGCAGGGATATTCATACGTGATCTTGCGTCCGAACTTCGCGACCAGGGGCATGCA
>CAZEPS010000009.1:0-3069 GCA_964514165.1 uncultured Leptospirales bacterium | reverse complement strand
ATGTTCAAAGAACGGTATATTAACACCGTCTGCGGGCGGGTGTAATGACGATTCCTTTCGAAAATCTATCCCGTGTAATTATGCCTGGCCGCTAATCACGGCAAAATCAGTAATGAAATCATCCTCTCCAAGATTCAGGAGCCTGACGCCAACTGTTGAACGTCCCTGGGAGGGAATATCCTTCGCCAGGAGCCGGATGGTCATGCCTGTCCTCGAGGTAATGACGATTTCATCGTCAGAAAATACTGAACGGATTCCGTTGGCCTTTCCGTTCTTGTCGATAATCTTGACATAAGCCATACCTTTGCCGCCGCGGCCCTTGTTCACAAAATTACTGTAATTAATTCGTTTGCCGAACCCTTTTTCTGTAATGACGAATAGCGAAGATTCCTTTTTCACGATATCAAGGCCTATGATAACATCGTCATTTGAAAGCCTCATACCGATGATTCCGGTGGCGGTCCTTCCCATAGATCTCATTTTTGTCAAATTTGTCCTGAGGATTAGTCCGTACTGAGACGCTATAACAACATCATCCCCCTTGTCGACAACCTTGACGTCTACAAGTTCATCGTCCTTTTTCAGCGTCAGGGCGATTATGCCGCCCTTTTTCGCGTTGCTGAACACATTGATATCTGTTTTTTTCATAACACCGTCCCGGGTAACCATGCAGAGAGAAACATCCTCTTCAAAATCTGACACGGTACACAGGGCGGTAATAACTTCCCCTGCAGAGAGGTTAATCAGGCCTTTTAATGATTTTCCCCTGCTCGATTTTGACGCGAGGGGAATTTCGTAAACCTTCAGGGCGAATAATTTACCCTTGTTTGAAAAGAGAAGAACCGTATCATGAGTCGAGGATATGTTCATCATGTTGATAAAATCTTCCTTCTTGCTGCTCATGCCATGGATTCCCTTTCCACCACGCCTCTGTTTCTTGAAGGTGTCAATGGGAAGTCTTCTGATAAAACCGTCGTTGGTAATAGTTATTACCATATCCTCTTCAGCAATAAGGTCCTCGATTTCAAAATCAGTAGAGGCTTCTCCACCCTTAACAATTTCAGTTCTCCTAAGATCGTTGTATTTATTCTTTATTTCCTGGAGTTCATTTTTAACAATAGCATATATTTTCGCCTCGCTCTTCAATATGGCTTTCAGCTCATTAATTAATTTCAAAAGCTCTTTGAGCTCATCTATAATTTTCTGCACCTCAAGGCTGGTCAGCCGCTGGAGCCTCATGTCGAGGATAGCCTTCGCCTGAATTTCAGTCAACTTGAAACGCTTGATGAGCTTATTGCCGGCCTCTTCAGGGTCCCTGGACGATTTAATAATCTCAATAACCTCATCAATATTCTCGAGTGCTATCTTCAATCCCTCGAGGATATGGGCCCGCTCTTCAGCCTTTCTCAGTTCGTATTTCGTCCTTCTAACAATGACCTGCTTTCGGTGATCAATGTAGTGGGAGAGTATTCCCTTCAGATCGAGTATTTTAGGTACATTGTCAACAAGAGCCAGAAGAATCGTACCAAAAGAGGTCTGCACTGAGGTATGCTTGTACAGCTGATTTATGATTATACTGGCATTAGCATCCTTTTTCAAGCCGATAACGATTCTCATACCTTTCCTGTCAGACTCATCCCTGATTTCCGATATCCCCTCGATTGTCTTGTTGTTAACCAGATCTGCGATACGGGCGATGAGTGAGGCTTTATTTACCTGGTAGGGGATTTCGGTTATGACTATGGCTTCCCGGCCCCGTTTCGTTTCTTCAATGTCAAGTTTCCCCCTAACCTTGATGCTCCCCCTGCCGGTAGAATAGGCTTTATATATACCTTCGGTTCCCATGATAATACCGGCTGTTGGAAAATCCGGACCAGGGATGTACTTTATCAGTTTTTTTATGGATATGTCCGGATCATCTATCATGGCAACCGTGGCGGTGATGACCTCGCCGATGTTATGAGGCGGTATTTTGGTAGCCATGCCGACGGCGATGCCGTCAGATCCGTTTACCAGGAGATTCGGGAATGATGCGGGCAGTACATTCGGTTCTTCCCTGGTTTCGTCAAAATTAGGAATGAAATCTACTGTTTCCTTATCTATATCGCGTAGGAGTTCTTCGGCCAGTCTGTTTAAACGGGCTTCAGTATATCGATATGCAGCCGGTGGATCCCCGTCAACTGATCCGAAATTGCCCTGGCCGTCGATTATGGGAACCCTCATGGAAAAAGTCTGAGCCATGCGGACCATGGTATCATAAACGGCAGCATCACCATGAGGATGATAGTTACCAATAACCTCACCAACAATCTTCGCGGATTTAACGTATGCTCTGTCGCTGCGCCAGGCCCTTACATTCATCGCGTGCAGGATTCTTCTATGAACCGGTTTTAATCCATCCCGCACGTCAGGAAGCGCCCTGCCCACGATTACACTCATGGCATAATCGAGATAGGAACTGCGCATTGAATCTTCTATTTCAACATCAATGACAGTACTCGATGTATCCTTCTCGTTATCCTTCTTTTTAACCACCGTATTGCTCCTCTACGTTACCATACACCTATAAATCAAGATTCTGAACAGTATGAGCGTTATTTTCTATGAATTTTCTTCTCGGTTCTACCGCGTCACCCATTAATATGGAGAATACCTCTTCAGCCTCAACCTCGTCATCCATTCTTACCTGTAGCATCATCCTCTTTTCCGGGTCCATGGTTGTTTCCCAGAGCTGCTCCGGATTCATCTCGCCAAGTCCCTTGTAGCGCTGAATAGAAGCCTTTGTTCCGTCATGCTGTTTTATTATTATGTCCCTTTCCCTGTCAGAGTAGGCGTAAAATACATCCTTGCCTATTTTAATATTGAACAGGGGCGGTTGTGCTATGTAAAGGTACCCTTTGCGAATGATATCCTGCATATACCTGAAAAAGAAAGTTAAAAGAAGTGTTCGGATATGGGAGCCGTCTACGTCAGCATCAGTCATGATAATAATTTTGTGATACCTTGTTTTGCTTATATCAAATTCATCAGTGCCGATGCCGGTACCTATTGCCGTTATAATGGTCTTAA
>CAZEPS010000008.1:11752-39329 GCA_964514165.1 uncultured Leptospirales bacterium | reverse complement strand
GGGGGATTAGTATACAATTAGTGTGTTCTAAAATACATGTTTGGGAATAATTATTGAGTTAAGATTATTAAAAAATTCAAATAAATCTTGACATAAATGTCTTCATTGGTAACATCATACTATTAAAAATATATGATGAAAATATATTTCCTGAAAAAATCTAATAATCGTTATAGAAAAAAAGGAGGATTATTCAATGTCATTAGCGCAATTTCCCAAAAGCCCTAACAAGGTTCACCCTACCATACCAAACGCCGTAGGTTCACGGGAATCGTTAGCTCAGGAAGGAAGAGACAAAGTTGCTGAAAGCAAGCTCATCCTTGATGAGACCACCGACAAGGTCCTGAATCAGATTTTGACCAAACTTCCGGATGAGGTTCTTTCTCGCCTGGATGTTATGGGGGGCCTCAAGGAGAAGCTCTATAACTATATTAACCAGACCTACGTGAACATGTTCAACCGGTACACGGTGACCATGGAAGACGAATTCATCAAGAAGGTTCGTGAATTCGTAGACAAGGAGGAAACCAAAGGTCTCGCGCGGTACACACCTAGTGAGATTATAGAACTCCTTGATAAGATCGGCGGTGCTGACAAGTTTCACACCGGTGAAATCGAGAAGTCGATTGTCAACATGTACGGCCACCTGCAGGGCCACATCCAGCGGGGTGTCAACGACCTCGAGGTCGATACAAACGCCATACTCCGGCAGAAGACAGACGTCGGCGCATTTGTCCGTGGTGAGAACGCTTACGCCATTCTGAAGTGTATCTTCAAGGACAACGAGCTCCGGCCAAAGCATGTTTATGATGTTAAGCTTTCGATTAACATTCTCGACAGCGAGCTCATCAGCCCGATGTACCATTACCAGACAACTGTTGAATCACTCATGAAGGTTACCATTCAGAACCATATTCAGAACCTCATCGACCGTCAGGTTGAGGCTTTCAACGAGGAGCTCATCGACCAGGGCAAGCAGGAACTGGGTGCCAGCGAGAAGATGTTCGAGAAGATCAAGCGGATCGAGAACTTCACCGACGATGACAAGGATGATGAAAAGTCCAAGCGTTATACCATTCTCGCCAAGAAGTTCCTCGACAAGATCGAGGGTCTCAGGGCTGAGATTGAGCCTGAAGAGTACGATCCCCTTAACATGAGGGAAAACATCAAGTACATCATTGATGAGGAGAATATCCGGAACAGGGGGTACAACTCCGCGATCAATTCAATCACCTCAATTCTGGACACCAGTAAACTCGGTTACCAGGTGTGCAACAACATGAAGAACGCCAGGATATGCCACATCCGTGAATACGAGGAGATGGACCCGAACGTGCTCCCGGACGAGCGGTACGCAATCCGTATGGCATACTACGACCTGAACCAGCTCCAGGAAGAGAAGAAGGAATACGACAAGCAGATGGCGGCCTTCTCTGAAGAGATACGGATGCTGTGGCAGGTGGTTCACACCTACTACGAATCAAAGAAGAGATTCCGTTCATTGAAGGACTTCGACGACCTCGCCAACAGGCTCATGCCCCGTGACTGGAAACGCGACAGGAAAGACTATTACGAAACTGAAGACGCGGTACAATGGAACGAAATCGGAGAAATGTACAATGAAGACTCGTTCGTAGAGAAGAACAATCGCACCTACGAGGACAGGGTCATCAACCTGAAGAACAAGCTCAAGTACCTCACCGAGATGCTCCAGAAGATGCACAGTTACCAGAACCCGATTGAGCGTGTTATCCTGGATGAGCGAATCCAGTACATGACAAAACGTTTCAACGAGTTCACCTATATCGTGAATCCGCATCACATTCAGCCTGGACTGGTTCTCGACATCGACATAACCACGATCAAGAGAAAGCAGTACCTCCTGAAGAGTATGGCGAACGTACTGAACGAGTTCCTCTACAGCATATCCAAGGGATTCGCTGACGCGGCATTCGCAACCTACTCACGGCGCCGTTCTACAGTACGTGAAGATATCGACCAGTCTTTTGGCACTATGGAAACCAAGGAAGATCTTTTTGAATCAGCCTACAAGAGCGCCGAAGTTTCCGGTTCAGTGGACCTGACACCGAAATCTTCAAAGAAGAAAAGCGGTGGATTAAAGGAACTATAATACTGCAACAGAATACAATGAGAAAGGGTGACCCGAAGGGTCACCCTTTTTTATTATGCCATCCGGGAAAATACATACAAAATGCTTGCAATTATATCAACCGGATCTTACTATCTACTAAAGGTAAAGTCTGAAATTTGTTTAGCTGACGTGATGGCAATAAGCTGATTTTGGGCCATATTACCCGATATGCAAAAAACGCATAAAAATAAAGATTTTCATTCTCCACTTTACCATTCTAATAATATCCCGAGGAGTAGTTATGGAAACGACATATTATACTCTCGCCTCAAAGAATAATTTCAATAAAGCCCTCCGGCATTTCTTCAAGGTAAACGATGTCGTTGACGACGTCGATATGAAGAAGAATCTCGCTGACGTTATCAACATTGGGCTCGAAGAGAACGAGGTCCATGAAGACCAGGTGCTGCCGATAGTGGGAGCGGTCATAAGGGACAAGTTCGCATACAGCTACGATTCTTTCAGTATACTGGAGAACCTGAGCGATTTCAGCAAGATAGCCGATGAGACCGTTAAATGGACCGCACTGGATCTTTTGATTGTGTACTACAATCCAAGCGGTGAGCTTTTCCTTATCAACCCGAAGAACCCATATCACTGGGAAAGGGTCAGGGAGCTGGTACATGATCAGCTCATAGTCGTTTACGCAAAATATCTGAAAGAAGAGAACAAAAAGCTTGAAAAGGAAGCAATTAAGACCCTCGAGGAGATGATATTCGGCAAGGATGTTTTTATAAACAAGGATTTTATTGACCAGACCGTTGTCCAGAAAGCCCCGGCTTTGCAAAAGCCGCAGGAGGACATGAAAAAGAAGAAGAATATTACCCCGAAATACGCTGTAAGGGTTTCAAACGAACTTTTCCATAACGGGAACGTTGAGGCGTGGAAGAAGATTGTCGAAAGCTTTAAGACAAAATACCACGATCTCGACGTGTACATATTCCACGAAGGGGAGCTGATTAACGATATCAACGCCCTGTTCAAGTGGGGAAAGGTAAAGCACGGCGATTCAATATTCTTCCAGGTCGCCGGTGATGAAATACGGGGAGTCTCCAAGCTCCAGAAGTATCTCTTTGAGGGGGCCAGCCCCAGGTTTGAGCAGTTTCTGAAGGTAGGAGTCGGAAAAGTGCTTAACCTTTTCTAAATAATCAATCCGGAGAAATACAATGGAAAATATCATCTATTTTAATAATAATCTCAAGGAAGTCGACGACAAGACCAAAAATAAAATAGGCATTCGGGGAAAAAGGGTTGTTGATCTCGCCATAATGGGGGTTCCAATCGTTCCCGGTTTTATCATTGATTCTGAACTTACACAGAAACTGCCTAAAGTTAATCTCAAGGAACAGTTAAATACCCACCTGGGAAACCTCGAAAAAGACACGAAAAAGAAATTCGGCGACCCGAAGAAACCGATGCTTCTCAAAGTTGTCGTGAGCTCAGACCTCAATGTCCCCTTCTTTCCTTCGATACACAATATCGGGCTAAATGACAAGGTGGTGGACGGTTTTGCCGAATTTACCAGCCCTGAATTCGCTTACGGGGAATACCTTTTTCTGCTGAGGAACATCGCGATAAAGCTTACCGATATAACCGAAGAGGAACGGAAAAATATCGAAGGGAAGATGCCGAAGAAGCCGAAACTCGACGACATGAAAAAGGCGATCGATGAATACAAGAAGTACCTCGGGGAACATTTCAGCGAGGATGTGTACGACCAGCTCAGCCTGATTCTCAAAGCGGCATCAGCCCGTTACTGTGAATCAGACATTGACGTTGACAACACCCTGTCGATAATGATCCAGGTAATGGTTTACGGCAACTATGGTGACAACTCATATTCCGGCGCATATTTTACAAGGAACATAGTAACAGGAGAGTCCAAAATCCAGGGTGACTTCCTGAAGAACGAATTTGATCTCTCCACCACGGCCAGGCTGAAAGACATATCAAATATCGACAAAAAATATTACGACCAGTTTGTCGATATCGCCCTGAAGGTCGAGGAAAACTTCAAGGAGCTCCGAAATATCAAATTCACCATTGAGGAGGGTGATTTCTGGCTCATTGAACAGAGAGAGGTTGACGAAAAATCAACCCAGTCCCAGATAAAGACACTCCTCGATCTCACCAGCAGGAAAAAGATATCGAAAGAATACCTTGTCGAGCAGATTAAGCCGAGCCAGCTCAACGAGCTCCTCCACCCGGTTATTGATCCGACCTCAACCAAAGGAGCAAAGGGAATCCAGGGCGGAATATCAGGTTCTACCGGCGCGGCAATCGGCCGGGTTTTCTTCTCCACCAACAAGCTCCTCGAGGAGCACAAGAAGGCTATCATGAAGGGCGGCGACACCAACATGATTCTCGTCATGGAGGCCACCTATGCTGAAGATGTCAAGGCCATAGAGGTCGCCCAGGGGGTCATTTCAACCGAGGGCGGTTTCTCCTCGCACGCTCCGGTTGTAGCCCGGAGCCTCGGCAAGGTTGCCATGGTCCAGCCCGACATGAAGATTGGCAAAAGCTCTTTCACCATCGCGGGTAAAACCGTGAAAGAGGGGGACTACATATCGATAAACGTTCCTTATTATGAGGACCCGACTCTCTATCTCGGAAAGGTCGGCCTTATTGAGCCTGACTTTGACAAAAACGGCCTCCATGAGTTCCTCGGTATCGTCCAGGAGTTCATCGGGGATTTCGACGTGAGGGCAAACGCCGACCAGGGAAGGGACGCGGAAGTCGCCCGTTCCTTCTACGCCGTCGGTATAGGCCTCTGCCGGACCGAGCACATGTTCTTTAACGAAAAGCGCATCATGAAATTCCGGGAGATGATCATGGCAGAAGACGAAAAGGAGAGGCGCAAGGCCCTGACCCAGCTCCTGCCGATGCAGAGGTCTGACTTCTACGATCTTTTCAAGATAATGAAGGGGTACCCGGTAACCATCCGCCTTCTGGACGCTCCACTGCACGAGTTTCTTCCCCGGAATGAAGGGAGCATGAACGAGTTCATCAAATACGTGCAGCAGAAGAACAAGAAGCTGTCTGCCGCCGAGATTCGGAGCCGGTGCGATGAACTCGCTGAAATGAACCCGATGCTCGGACACCGCGGCTGTCGCGTGGCGGTAACGTATCCTGAAATTTACGAGATGCAGTGCCGGGCAATTTTTGAAGCGGCATGCATGCTTAAGAAAGAAGGAATAGACGTCGTTCCCGAGATTATGATCCCGATCGTAATGAGTAAAGAGGAACTCAAGTTTATACGGAACGGCAAAAAAATTGAAGGGACCGAAGTAAAGGGAATACGGGACATAAAGAACGAAGTCCTGGAAAATTACGGGGTTGATGAGCTTGACTACCAGGTTGGCTCCATGATAGAGCTCCCTGCCGCCGCACTCGGCGCCGGCGAGATTGCCCAGTACGCTGAATTCTTCAGTTTTGGTACCAACGACCTGACCCAGACAACCTATGGTCTCTCAAGAGACGATTCAAATTCGTTCTTTCCCGATTATTCACTCTTTGACCTGATGAAACACAATCCCTTCAAGTACCTCGGTGAAGAGGTGAAAGAGCTGGTGGCCACCGCAGCCCTCAGGGGAAGGCTGACCCGCCCGGACATTAAACTCGGGCTTTGCGGCGAGCATGGAGCCAATCCGGACAATATCAGGTTCTGCATGGATGCCGGGCTGAACTATGTTTCCAGTTCTCCCTATTCAATTCCCCTTGCAAAGCTCGGCGTAGCGCAGATTAACCTCGAAAAGAAAAAGGAAGAGAAATAGCATCTGCTTGAAGCGGGATTAAAGATGGGCGCCTGAATTATAGGTCGCCCATCTTTAATTATATGGCCTTTTACTCAGGTGAAAAAGGCCGAAAATGTCAGTTCCGGTATTGTGTAAATCAGGAGGGGGATCACTTTGGAGATCCCCCTCTTAAATTTATGGGAACCTCTATTAATTGAACAGGAGGTTCCTTTTTGGGCACATACATTGGTTTAAATTAAATTATTAGATGTACCCTTACTTGTTCTCAAGTGCTTCCAGGGCGGGAAGTTTTTTCCCTTCTAACAGTTCCAGGAAGGCCCCGCCGCCGGTGGAAATATAGGACATGTCGTCAGCAATGCCGAACTGGTTCACCGCGGTAACGCTGTCCCCCCCGCCGACGATGCTCAGCACATCTGACTCAGCAATGGTCTTGCCGACCTGGCGGGTCCCGTCGGCAAAATTATCCATCTCGAAGGCCCCCATGGGCCCGTTCCAGATAATGGTTTTGGAGTTCTTAATTTTTTCGTTAAATAGTTTGATCGTTTCTGGCCCGATATCCAGGCCAATCTTGTCCGGTGGAATGCTGTCCGCCTTGACCACGGATTTGGGGGAATCATTGTCGAACTCGCCTGCGATAACTATGTCAAGGGGAAGTAAGATCTCAACACCCTTTTCCGAAGCGTTTTGTAAAATATCCCCCGCGATGTCGATAAGTTCTTCCTCCAGGAGAGATTTTCCTACCTCAAGTCCCTCAGCCTTCATGAAGGTAAAGGCCATTCCCCCTCCGATGGCGATAAAATCAACGTTATTTATAATATTATTCAGCGCGTCAAGCTTCGTTGAAACCTTTGCGCCGCCGATTACCGCCCCTACCGGCCGTTCCGGCTTAACCAGGGCTTTTTTAAAATACTCAATTTCATTTTCCAGGAGAAAACCGGCGGCGCAGACATCCATGTATTTCGTCACCGCATGGTTCGAGGCGTGTGCCCGGTGTGCGGTGGCAAACGCATCATTTATATAAACGTCTGCGAGGGAGGCCAGTGTTTTCCCCAGTTCGTCTCCGTTTTTTGTCTCTTCCGGATAAAAGCGGATATTCTCAAGAAGGGCGATTTCACCCGGCTTGAGCGCGTCAGTGACCTTCTTAGCCTCGTCGCCGATTTCCTTGTCTGTGAACTGCACTTCTTTACCGAGAATTTCAGACAGCTTATCGGCTACCGGTTTCAGGCTCATTTCTGGAACGACCTGTCCCTTTGGCCGCCCTAAATGGGACAGGAGGATTATACTGCACCCCTTGTCAAGACAGTAGTTGATTGTTGGAAGGGTCGCGCGGATTCGGGTGTCATCGGTGATCTTCATCGATTTATCGTAGGGTACGTTAAAGTCCGCCCTGATAAGGACCTGCTTGCCGTCAAGTTTGAGATCGTCAAGATATTTAATTGCCATGAATTACCTCTTCTTTTATAATATGTATCTACTCAGCTATTGCTGAATAGATGTGCATTTTTATAAAAATTATACAGTAGTTATTCCCAAACATGTTTTATAAAGCACACTAATTGTATACTAATCCCCCGCCGCCTTCGGTGGCGGGGGATTATGCTAAAATAGTGCTTTACAAAACAAAAATAGTTTAAGAATAATTACTGAAAATTATATTAAAAATTTCTTTTAATGTGCATATAATTACATACAGCTGAATATTTACCATAATATTTAATATAAATCTATTCATTTTGATCAATCAATTCCACTCTTTATTAATGGAAAAATAGACCGGTCAAGTTAAATTATTCTGACATCTCCATTTTATTCTTCCGCCGCACCATAAGCTTGGAAATCAGGATAGATACTTCATACAGGAACATGAGGGGGATGGCCACCATGATTTGAGTCAAAATGTCCTGGGGGGTAATGATCGCCGCGATAATCCAGATTCCCAGAATGGAATATTTGCGCTTCTGTATGAGAAATGATGGGGTTATGATTCCGATCCTGGTCAGTACCATGACAATGATAGGAAGTTCGAAGAGAAATCCCATGGCCAGGCATGATATGAGTATAAAACTGACATAATCGTTGGCTCCGATAGTGCTGATCATCTCCTTGCCGATAAACCCGAGGAGCATTTTTATCGCGAAGGGGAGGATGATAAAAAATACAAAGCTGATCCCCCCGTAGAAAAGGAGTGTTGCTGATAAAATTGAAATTCTGGAAAACCACCGGTCTTTTTTTGATACGGCCGGAAAGATGAAACGCCAGAGTTGAAAAATTATAATTGGAATGCTGAGCATGATTGCAGCCACCAGTGCGACCTTGATGCGTATGACGAAACCTCCGGTCAGTTTGAATATGTTGAGCTTCTGACCGGTCTGGTTGAAGGGTTCGTTTATGAAATTAATCAGGTAATCTGAGAAAAAAAATCCGGCGATGGTAATAACCATGATGATCCCGAGTGAGATCAGTACCCTGGACCTGAATTCATCAAGATGGTCCACAACGGTCATCGGTATGTCGCCACGGTCAAGGGCATCAGGATCTATATCGCTGTCTTCGTATTCCTTCGGTACTTCGGCCGGCTCGCTCTTTTTCGGAAGCCGTTCGGCCTTCTGGGGAAGGTTCTTGCCCGCATGCTGTGTTATCTTCTTTGAGCCGGATTTTTTCGTGGTTTTTTTTGTGGCCTTTGATGTTTTTTTCTTAGAAGTCTTTTCCGAAGTCTTTTTCGCTGCTTTGACGGCTTTCTTTTTTACAGACTTTTTACTCTGTGTCGCCGTACTCTTTTTCTTAACGGTAGACTTCGTCCCGGTTGTTTTTTCTTTATCTTTCTCTTTTTTTGAGTTTTCAGTCTTCTTAGTGCCCTGTTTTTTCTTCTCAGCCAAGGGGAACTCCTTACTATTGACTTTAATGTGAAAATTTCATTCACATACAAAAGCCTGTCAAGTATTTTCAATATATGCGGGGTGTGATTTACTCGTTATATACTATCATCCATTGCCCAGAAAATCTTTTGGCTCATTGCGGTTTATTGGGATTCTTAGATTATTGATAGAAAAATTAGACAGGATAACAGGGTTAACGAGATTATTGAATAATAATCAAGGGTGCCTCTATGACTTATTCTGTAAATTCCGTCTAAAATCTTTTCCCATGAAACTGGAAACAGTGAATTTTTTTTTAATCCGGGCTCACTGCGCCATCCTGATTTGAATCTTTCCATTAAAATGGGAAGGTCAAAAATTAATATGTTGACATAAAAAACTTCAGGTTTTAAAATCAGGTTCAACAGGGTACAGATATTTCTCGTAACGCTTCATTTCTGGCTCAAGACATAATCTGGGAAATGATTATGATAAATGCATGGATTCTTCCCCTGATCCTGTATCAGGGTTACATATATAAGAATATATATGGTAAGAATAAAAAAATTGATAATACTAAATAGAAGGTTGGGAGGTATTAATGGCTACTTTTAAGGAAACGTCGATGGCGGCAATTTTTCAGAATCAGGCTGAGAGCCTCGGCCAAAAGGCCTGTGTTGCCTATAAAAAGGACGGGAAATATGTCGATATTTCCTGGAACGAGATGAATGAGATGGTCCACGATCTCGCATATTACCTGTTGTCCATGGGTGTCAAGAAGGGTGACAAAATAGGGCTCTTCTCTCAGAACAGGTATGAATGGTGGGTTGTTGACCTGGCGGTTATTTCGATCGGCGCTGTCAATGTACCGATCTATTCCACGAATTCGGCCGAAGAGGCACAGTACGTTCTCGATAACTCTGAGTCTATCATGTGCTTCTGCGGTACCCTGGAACACCTTGACAAGGTACTCAAGGTGAAAAGCAAGCTGAAAAAGCTCAAGACCGTGGTGGCAATTGACGAGCCGAAAAAGAAAAAAGCCGGCGTCATAACGTTCGAGCAGTGCCTTGATAAAGGGAAAAAATACAAGTTGAAAGGCAACTTTGACAAGCGGCTCAAGGCGATCAAGCCGGGCGACCTGGCGACCCTCATATACACTTCAGGGACCACCGGTAATCCGAAGGGCGTCATGCTGACGCACAGCAACTTTGTTTCCAACGTGAAAAACACCCTTGCTGACATCAAGCACCTGATATCAGAAGAAGACACCTTCATCTCATTTCTGCCCCTTTCCCATTCACTGGAGAGGATGGCGGGGATGTACACGCCGATTTACTGCGGAGCGAGAGTGGCCTTTGCCGAAGACATCTCCACCCTTATGGAGAACTTCCAGGAAGTCCGCCCGACCGTTATGATCAGCGTGCCCCGTATCTACGAGAAAATCCATTCCGGTATCCTGGCCAAGGTGGCGGACGCGTCCCCCATCAAGAAGGCAATCTTCAATTTCGCGATTAACACCGCAAAGAAGAACATTCCCTACATAACCCAGGATAAGGAGCGGAAGGGCCTTTTCGCCAAGCGGTATAACCTGGCAAACAAGCTGGTATTCTCCAAGCTCAAGGACGCCCTCGGTCTTGACCATCTGAAATTCGCTATTTCCGGCGGCGGTCCGCTTTCAGTTTCTGACGCGGAATTTTTTATGGGCATGGGTATCACCATCCTCGAGGGATTCGGGCTCTCGGAGACTACGCCGGTGACACACTTCAACCGGCCAGGCAAGATCAAGATAGGAACGGTCGGAACCCCTATCAAGGAAACAAAAAGCAAGATATCAGACGAAGGCGAAATCCTCATCAAGGGGCCCCAGGTCATGAAAGGATATTACAAGAACCCGAAGGCCACGAAAGAGGTCATGACCAAGGACGGATGGTTCCGTACCGGCGACATAGGCGTGATCGATGAGGACGGCTTCCTGGCGATTACCGGGCGCATCAAGGACATCATCGTCACCGCCGGGGGCAAGAACATATCACCGCAGAATATCGAAAACAGCCTGAAGACATCCAGGTTCATCGAGCAGGTAGCGGTCATCGGCGACCGGCGGAAATTCCTCTCTGCCCTTGTGGTTCCCGCTTTCGAGGCCCTGGAGAAATGGGCCAGGCAGAACGACATCGCCTTTACTGACAGGGATGATCTCATAACCAAGGACGAGGTGTATAAGCTCTACGAGGGTGAGTTAGAGAAGTACACCAAGCAGTATGCCCGGGTTGAGCAGATCAGGAAGTTCACCCTCCTGAACGCGGAGTGGACCCAGGAGACCGATGAACTCACCCCGACCCAGAAGGTAAAGCGGCGGGTAATCGAGAAGAAATACGCGGACGAAATCGAAGCGATGTACCCTCCGGAATAATCCGCGTTAACGCGTTTAATTGAACGGAAAGATGAAAAGGGGTTTCCTGAAAGGGATACCCCTTTTTTATTATCCCAGCCAAAAGGAAATTATTTTTCACCGTGAAAAGCCGTATCAGGCCCCGGTAATCAACTCGATAGATACGGTTTTGCGGAAAGCGGGTCTGGTAAATTAAAATACGTCTTGACATTGCCCGTTTGGATCATTCTCTTTCATTATTCACCCTGGTCTCGTTTCATGGAGGATTATATTGAAAGTACTCATTCTCAACGCGAGCCCGAGAAAGAAGGGGTACACCAGGGCCATCCTGGAACACCTTGCCGGGGCTATACCGGAAGAGAGGGACGTGGAGTGGGTTGACGTGAACCGGCTCGAGATGCGGCCCTGCACCGGCTGCCTGAAGTGCAGGCCGGACAGGGAATGCGTTTTCCCCGAGGACGACGCCCACCGGGTTGGGAGAAAAATTAACGAGGCTGATGAGCTGGTAATCGCGAGCCCAACCTATTTCGGCAACATGACCGGCCCACTGAAAACCCTCATCGACCGGAACCTCCCGGTTTTTGAATACCTGCCCGCTGACGAGAATGTCATGCCGATAAAAAAGCAGAAGGGGAAAAAGGCGGTCATCGTCACGGCGGTCAATTCCCCCTGGCCCCTGAGCCTGCTCCCGTCCCAGGGGGGAGGGGCGGTGCGCGCGATGAAGACGGTTTTACAAAACGGCGGATACCGCTTCATCGGATCGATCATGCTCTCCGGCGCCCTGGCGAAGGGCCGGGTCACGGACAGGGTGATCCGGAGGGCCCGGCGCCTCGGAAGCCGGCTTTAGTTTCGGCACTAATCGAAAAATTCCTTGCCCCCGGGCTGCGTTCCTGGTAGTACGGAAACCCTGATTCCTATATAAGAAAGGAGTTGACATGAGCCTTTTAAACGACTGGGACTGGGTAATCATCGTATCATATTTTCTCGCCGTTTTCGCCGTGGCCCTCTGGGTGGCCAGGTCCAGATCAGGTACCCGGGACTCATCGGCAGGGTATTTCCTGGCGGGGCGGAACGCCGGCTGGTTTGTAATCGGGGCATCTTTGTTCGCCTCGAACATAGGGTCAGAGCACCTGGTGGGCCTCGCCGGCACCGGGGCGGCCAGCGGGGTGGCCGTGGGCCAGTTCGAGATACTCGCCTCGCTCATACTTCTCCTTCTCGGGTGGGTTTTCGTCCCGTTTTACATCAAAAGCGGGATCTTCACCATGCCGGAATTTTTGGAGAGGCGGTACTCGTCGTCGGCCCGGTGGTACCTGGCGGTCATATCGATCATCGGCTATGTCCTCACCAAGATATCGGTCACCATCGCGGCAGGGGGAATCGTGTTCGAAGCACTCATGGGGATCAACTTCTGGACCGGGGCCTTCATAGTGGTCCTGGCCACCGGTGTCTACACGGTCATCGGCGGTCTCAGGGCGGTGCTCTACACGGACATGCTCCAGATGTTCGTTCTTATCGGGGGTTCAATCGCAGTGACGGTCATCGGCCTCGTGAAGCTCGGGGGGTGGGGCGAGATGGAGGCCATTGCCGGGAGCGGGTTCATGTCACTCTGGAAGCCGATGAGCGATCCGAGTTTCCCCTGGACCGGAATCATCCTCGGGGCACCTATACTCGGGGTCTGGTACTGGTGCACCGACCAGTTCATCGTCCAGCGGGTATTGTCGGCCTCCAACATAAGCCAGGCGAGAAAGGGGACCATCTTTGGGGGGTACCTGAAACTCCTTCCCCTTTTTATATTTGTCATCCCGGGGGTCATAGCCTACGCCCTGACCCAGACCGGCGCATTAACCCTGGACGAACCGGACCAGGCATTGCCGGCACTCATCGGCCATCTGCTTCCTGCGGGGGTGCGGGGATTCATCGTGGCAGGGCTTCTTGCCGCGCTCATGAGTTCGCTCTCTTCTGTGTTCAACTCCTGCTCGACACTCCTCACCTGGGACATCTACCGGGTGCTGAGGCCCGAAACATCGGAGAAAAACCTCGTTCGGGTGGGGCAAATATCGACCGTGGCGCTGGTGCTCTTCGGCCTGGCGTGGATTCCACTGATGGAGCTCATATCCGACCAGTTGTACGAGTATCTCCAGAGCGTCCAGGCGTACATTTCACCCCCCATTGCGGCGGTGTTCCTCATCGGGATCGCCTGGAAGAGGGCCAACGCCAAGGGGGCCATCGCGTCCCTCCTGACCGGGTTTGTCCTCGGCATGGGTAGACTCGCGGCTGAACTGCTGAAGTCACGCCTGGGCGACGGGATACTGTATACTTTCGCGACAGTGAACTTTCTCCACTTCGCCTTCATGCTCTTTGTGCTTTGTTCCGCGGTGCTGATACTGGTGAGCGTGTTTACTGAACACCTCCCGGACGAGCAGATCCGCGGGCTCACCTTCCAGACAGTCGAGGGGGAGGTGCGCACCGTGGACAGGGTCAACCTGCAGAACATCGTTCTGTCAGTCCTGCTGGTGGCCCTGGTCGGCGCAGTCTGGATCTATTTCACCGGGTGACCCGGCAGCCTCACCGTGAAACGGTGAAGGCTTCGCTTTTGGCTATGTCCCGGGAACTGGTCCCTATGAGGGCCTCGAAATCGCCGGGCTCCGCCGTCCACTTTTTCGTGTCGGGATTGAAGTAGCTCACCGCCATCCGGTCGATGATCATGGTCACGGTTTTCTCACCGCCCGGCTTCAGGAACACCTTCTTGAAACCCTTGAGTTCCCGGTCGGGCCTCGGGTGCGACGACTTCAGGTCGCGGATGTAGAGCTGAACCACCTCGGCCCCGGCCCGGTTTCCTGTGTTTTTCACCGTGGCAGTAACGGTGATGGTGCCGTTCGGATTCATGGTCCTCGACGAGAGACCGGTTCCGGTCACGGCGAACTTCGTGTAGGAAAGGCCGTGCCCGAAGGGGAAGAGGGGGTCCACGCTATTGGTGAAAAAGTGGCGGTACCCAACCATGAGCTTCTCCCCGTACTCCATGTGGAATATCTTGTGGTCCTCGGCGTCGGGTTTGTTCCCGTAAATTCGGAAAGGGCTCTTGAGCCAGGGGATAGAAACATAGTATTTGACCGCGGGGATGTCTTCCCATTTCTTCTCCATGGTAAAGGGGAGCTTGCCGGAGGGGTTCACCCTGCCGTATATGACGTCCGCTATCGCCAGGCCTGCGGACTGGCCCAGGTAGAAGCTGTGAACCAGAACCGGCGCGCTGTCAATCCACGATTTTGTTTCCATGCCGCCACCGGCGGTTAGAATGACAACCGTGTTCGGGTTCAGCTTTGCCGCGTTCCGTATCAACGCCTCCTGGCATCCCGGAAGCCCGTAGGGCCGGTCAAAGGCCTCGCTCTCCACGTCCCGGTCAAAGCCGACGCACACCAGGACCGCGTCAGCCTCACTGACCGCTCCCCGGGAGAGGATAACCGGGCCCAGGGTCTTACCGAGGGTTACGGTTGTCCCGCCCGGCGCCCGGTCAACCAGGCCTTCAAGTATATCGGACTTCCTGACCGGAAAGACCTCGCTTGATCCGCCGCCGGTAGTCTCGGTGTCCACCGCATGGGGGCCGATAACGACAATCTTTTTCCCTTCGCCGGCCAGGGGAAGGATGTCCTTCTCATTTTTCAGGAGGACGATCCCCTCCCGGGCGATGGCAAGGGCGGCTTCCCGGTGCTCCGGGGTGTCCACCCCGTATTGGTCGGAAACCACGGGCCGCTCAAGAATTCCAATCTCGAAAAAGGTGGAGAGGAGGCGCATGACCTTCTCGTCTATGTCAGCCTCGGTCAAAACTCCTTCCTTTATAAGGGGAAGAATATTTTCCCTGTTCATGTACCGGCCCCGGGGCATCTCAATATCGACCCCGTGCGTTACAACCTCCCTGACGCTGTAGACCGAATCCCAGTCGGACATGATAAAGCCGCCGAAGTTCCACTCACCGAGGAGGATGTCATCGAGAAGGTGCTTGTGCTCGCTGGCGTGGATACCGTTGATCGGATTGTATGCGGTCATTATCGATTTCACGTTCCCTTCGGCAACCGCCAGCCTGAACTGCGGGAGATATATCTCGCGAAGGGTGCGCTCATCCACGTCTGTGCTCATCCGGTGGCGGTCATAGTCGGAGTTGTTGGCGGTGTAGTGCTTGGCGCAGGCGATGACCCCCCGGCTCTGGACCCCCTGGATGTACCTGGCCGCCATGGAGCCGGCAAGGTACGGGTCTTCACCCATGTATTCGAAATTCCTCCCGTTGGTCGGGACCCGGTAGATGTTCATGCCGGGTCCGAGGAGCACCGATATGCCCTTTGCCCGGCATTCCTCAGCGATGACCCGGCCGGCCCGCTCTATCAGGTCCCGGTTCCACGAGGCGGTCATGGCCACGTTTACGGGAAATGCGGTGGAGAGCCCCCGCCGCACGCCGGAGGTGGCGTCCGCGAACCAGACAGGGGGGAGGTTCAACCGTTCTATGGGAAAGGTGGCGAACTCCTCGTACCCGCTGATGTAGCGGATCTTCTCCTCAAGGGTCATCCTTTTCAAGATGGTCCGGGCCTTCTCTTCAGGGGACATCCCGGCGGGGAGGCCGGTGATGTAGGGGGCGTTCTCGTGCTGCTTCCAGGTCCGGTCAACCGAGGGGGCGTACAGGATCTTTCGCATAATGGGGAACGTTTTCCCGAAGGTAAAGGCGTCCACAGCCACGATAAGTATAATGGCGACGACGGCAGTTACTAATCCGAGAATCAGTTTTTTCATGTTATTACCTCACTACCTCAATAAAAATTTTGTTTTATGGAACAAAAGGATAATGGACCTCTGTATCTTAATAGATATACCCGGATATACTGCCATGTAATCAGCGGGTATATTTCATTTTATACATTAACTTTGCGTATTGTAAAGAAAAAAATTTCACGGACCCAATGATTTAGCGATAGTTTATTGCTTGCATAAATCGAACGCCTGTTGTATGTTCAATTGTCCCAATCCGCACTGTAAACTGAAAAATAGATTAACGGGAAACAGCCCCGGCGTTTCCCAATCACCTGTTCAGGAGACTGTGATGAAAAAGATAGTTATCGGTGTACTGGCTTTTCTGGTAATTCTCACCGTGGGGCTCTACCTCTATTTTAGAAGTTTCGTCCCGGATTATACCGAAGATCTCTTTATCGAAGGTATTACAGGGAAGGTCACCATCGAAAGGAACGAATTCGCCGTTCCCTATATCACTGCCGAAAACATGGAGGACCTCTATTTCGCCTGGGGATACGTGAATGCCCAGGACAGGATGTTCCAGCTCGAGGCGACCAGGCGGATCAGCCAGGGGAGGATTTCCGAGTTCGCCGGGGATTCCGCCATGAAGAAAGACATATTCCTCCGGGCTGTCGGTTTCCACGAAGTTGCGCAGCGGGAGGTGGACAAGCTGGATCCGGTCTACCGTAACTATTTCCAGAGGTACGTGGACGGGATAAACCATTATCTCAAAACAAAAGGGCCGAACCTCTATATGAAACTCCTCGGCCTGGAAAGCGAGGAGTGGACCGCTGCCGACGCACTGGCTGTGGGCATGATGCTTAACTGGTCACTGGCATACAACATGAAGCATGAAATCCTCTACTACAAGATGGCGAAGAAAATAGGGGTTGAGCGGCTCAATGACCTGATGAACCTCGTCCCTGAGGGAACACCAACAATCGCGGACGACTACGCCGCTTTGGACGAAACCGGGGATGAATTCTTCGCCATGCTTGATGACTTCGGGAGGCTCTTCGGGAGCCGTTCCGCCAGCAACAACTGGGTTGTGGGAAATTCCCGCACGGCCCATGACGGCGTTCTCTTCGCCAGCGACATGCAGGTACACGATAACAAGCTGCCGAGCGATTTTTACTATGTCCGCGTCAAATCCGGCGACTTCACCTGCACCGGCGCCCATGTCGTGGGGGCCCCCTTTATCGCCAGCGGCTACAATAACCACATGGCCTGGGGCCTCACCAACAACGGTGCGGACATGGTGGATCTCTACAGGGAAAATATCGACTGGAAGAAGAAGACCTACCGCTTCCGTGGCAAGGACTATCCCCTGAAAGAGAAAAAGGTCACCATCACGGTGAAGGGGAAGGGGCCGGTTAAGAAGAGCCTCTATTACGTCGGGGACAGGCCGGTCATTTCCGAGGTTTTCGACGACCTCGGAATCGACATCAGCCTTGACTGGACGGCCTTTGACGCCATCGATTTCCAGGGATTTTTCATGCTGAACCACGCGAAAAACTACGAGGAATTCTACCGGGCTACCGCCAGGATTCGCATGTCCCCCCAGAACTGCCTATACGCTGACCGGGAGGGGAATGTCGCATTCCGCGTTATCGGATCCCAGCCCCTGCGGAAAAAGGGGACCGGCAACATCATCCGGGACGGAGAAACGGACGACCGCAGCTGGGAGGGGAACATTCCCCATGACCGGTACCCCTCGGTAAAAAACCCGGACCGGGGGTATATCATCACCGCCAATAACAAGGTGGTGAACGATTATCCCCGTTACCTGAACGGGATCTACTCGCCCCGGTACCGATACGACAACATAGCGAAAATGATGAAGGGCAGAAACGATCTGACCGTCGAGGACATGAAAAAGATGCAGGTCGATACCAATACGGTAATGGCGGACAAAATCAGGGACATCGTTAAGAAACACGTCACAACCGGTGACAACGAACGTATCAAGGAAGCGGTCGATACGCTTCTCGCCTGGGACGGCAACGTCGCCGAGGAGAGCAGCGCCGCGTCGATCTATAATACCTTCTATGTCCGTTTCGCGTACCAGACCTTCAGGGACGAGCTCGGGGACAAGCTGGCCGAAGAATTCGTGGGGGAACGGTACATCAGCATGGAGCGGTTTTTCGACATGGTGGAGAAGGGGAGCGGTTTTTTTGACGACACGGCCACCGGCGAAAAGGAGACTGTCAGCGACATAGCCAACAGGGCCTTTAAAGAGACCCTTGAACTCCTGGAAGAGGCGACCGGTTCCTCGAAAATCAAGAAATGGCAGTGGAAAAAGATTCACTCGATCAGGTATGATCACATGCTCGGTAATGCGGCGTTCCTGCGGCCGGTGGTCTCCTACGGTCCCATCCCCTTTGAGGGTGACAGCGAAACCAATAACCGTGCCCGGTTCAAGGAGGTCGCCCCTCCCTATACCGCGTACCTGGCATCTGCCCCGAGGATGGTGGTAAAATTCGATCCTGACCCTGTTGGTCACATGATGCTCATTACCGGCGAGAACGAATACTTCATGAGCCCTCACCGGACCGACATGATCAAGGCGTGGCACCGGCACGAGTATTTCAAGGTGGAGGATCCTGAATTCAGGTATACCATGACCATCAAGCCGGGTAAATAAACAGCCTGTTGTAATCAGTCTTTTTTGTACTACGATGAAAAAATTTACACAGCAGTGAAATAGGGTTGACTTTTTACCTTGCCGGGGATTATAATGGAGGGCATAATATCCAGCAGTAAACACGGAAACAAAACGGAATACAACAGTATGCTATGGCACGGCATGTCTGGCTTTGACAGCTTTCATGATACAGGCAGGGGCCGGGTACTGTTTTAAATAACACAATGGCGTATTGTTCCGGCTGAGGAGGGGATATGGGAGAGAACATGGTTAACGCGGGACACCTGGCGGCAGAGGCCCTGGCGGAGCGGGGCGTCAAACAGGTTTTTTTTCTCTCCGGGGGGCACACTTATCCCCTGCACCAGGGGCTCCAGAACCTCGGGGTACCACTGCTGGCTACCCGCCATGAGCAGGCCGCCGTGTTCATGGCAGAGGCATGGGGGAGAATGACCCGCACCCCCGGGGTTGCCATGGTCACCGCCGGCCCGGGCTTCACTAACGCCCTGACCCCCATAGCAAACGCCCGCCTTGGGAACTCCCCCCTCCTTCTCATTGCCGGGGTGGTGGGGCTCAATGCCGCTGAGAAACTCGACCTTCAGGACATGATCCAGCTCCCGGTCATTGAACCGATGGTCAAGAAGGCCTACGTGTGCCACAAACCGGAACGCATTAAGGAATTTATCGACATGGCCTGGCGCACCTGCATCAGCGGTAGGCCCGGGCCGGTATACCTTGAAATCCCGGTGGACGTCCAGAACTCCCTGGTGAAACGGGAAGACGTTAAAGAGGTAATGACCGTGCCTGAGCCGAGGTGCGTGGACATTCACCGGGCTGAAAAAATGGTCGAGATGATACAGGAGTCGAAGAAACCGGTCATCCTCGCCGGGAGCGGCGCCTATTTTTCAGGGGCCGGCAAAGAGCTGACCGAATTCGTCGAAAAGACCGGGGTCCCGGTACTCACCTCTTCCCAGGGGCGCGGCCTTGTCCCGGACAGCCATCCACTCTGCTTCGAGGGGTCCCTTATCGTCAGGCCCGGCTGCGCCTCCTGCGCCCTTCGCGGCGCCGACCTCGTCATTCTCCTCGGGAACCGGATAAGCCTCTACTACGGGAGCGGGGATTTCTTCGCGAAAGACGCACGGTTCATACAGGCGGACATCGATCCGAATGAAATAGGCCGGAACCGGTCCATAGACCTCCCCATCGTCAGCGACGTCAAGTCACTCCTGGAAGAATGCCTGAGGATACTCAAGGCGAAAAAGATAAAAACCGCGGACGTCTTCGCCCCCTGGATTAAAGAGCTCGAGGAGAACCAGGAGCAGATGAAAAACTTCGGGAACGTGAACGCGTTGAGCGACAGCATACCGATTCATCCCTTTCGCCTTGCCACTGAGGTGGACCGGTTCATGAACCGCGATGACGACATAGTGGTGGGGGACGGGGGAGACACCCAGGTCTGGATGTCCATGGCCCGGACAGCGGTGAGGGAAGGCCACTACCTCGAGTCAGGGATCTACGGCTGCCTCGGGGTCGGGATACCCTATGCCATCGCGGCAAAGCTCCTCTACCCGGAAAAGCGTGTCCTCAATATCATCGGCGACGGGTCCGTGGGTTTCAACTTCATGGAGTTCGAGACCGCCATACGGAAAAAAATACCCGTGGTCATCGTCGTGAACAACGATCTCGGATGGGGGATGATCCGCCACAGCCAGAGGCTCAAGCTCGGGAAACCGATGGATGAGGGGACCGAACTCGGCAAGGTTGAGTATCATAAAATAGTGGAGAGTATGGGTGGATACGGGGCACTGGTTGAAAAACCTGAAGATATCATACCCGCCCTGGATGAGGCCTTTGAATCGGGAAAGACCGCCTGCGTCAACGTCATGACCGACCCGGCGGCAGTGGGGCCCGGGGCCATGGCCCTGGCCATGGTGAGCGGGTACAAGATCGAGGGCTTCGGGGGATAGCCATGTACGAGGACCTCAGGGGGAAAACGGCCCTTATCACCGGCGCCGGCCTGGAAGAGGGGATAGGTTTCGCCGCTGCGAAAAAACTCGCCGGCTCCGGTGTAAACGTCATCCTTACCGACCTCGGGAAAGAGCCTGAAAGCGAATCCGGCCTGAAACAGGGCACCATAGAGGGCATGAAAGAACTTGCGGCCGGCCTTGAACGCGATTTCGGGGTAAAGACCGCGGCCCTGGCCCTCGATGTAACGGACAGCGATTCCATAGCCGATGTGGCCGAGCAGGCCGGGAAAGAGTTCGGCCGTGTGGACATTCTCTTCAACAATGCCGGGATCGCCATCGGCGTGCCGAACGCCGCCCACACCTTTGACGAGGCAGCGTGGATGAAGACCATGGACGTGAACCTGCACGGGACCTTCCGGGTGACCCGGGCCCTGCTTCCCCTCATGCTCGGGAAGGAGGGGAGTATCATAAATAACGCCTCCAAGGCGGGAAAATCCCCCCTTGCGCTCAACGGGGCCTACGCGGTCTCCAAGGCCGGGGTCATCATGCTGACGAAGGTGATGGCGAAAGAACTTGGTGGCGTAGGGGTACGGGTTAACGCCATCTGCCCGGGGCTTATCATGACCGGTTTTCAGAAGTGGCGGTTTGACCTGGAGGCCGATCTCTTCGAGTGCCCCCCGAAGGAGCGGATGGACGAGAAGTGCAAAGAGGTACCCCTCGGTTACCTCGGGTCGCCTGAGCAGGTTGCGGACCTGGTCCTGTTTCTCGCTTCGGAAAGCTCATCGTATATAACCGGGCAGGCGATTAACGTGTGCGGCGGCCAGTTGATGGAACTCTAAATTATGGACTGGTCTTTGTGCACCCCGGGGGACTTCTAAAAAATGAGTTTTTAGAAGTCTTCTTACTTTTGTTCTTGATTTTGTTTTTTAGAAATATATAATACCCCGATCCCTCGTAAACAGAAAAAGCTCACAAACAGAAAAATCTGGAGGAGGCGTTATGGACACACCCTTTCCCTTTGACATGATTCTTGCCTTTGGAACGATGTCGGTGTTTCTGCTCCTGGGGGTTTTCCTCAGGGCGAAGATAAAGTTTTTTCAGAAATTCCTGATTCCGAGCTGTATGATCGGGGGCACCCTCGGCATGATAGCCCTCAATATAGACGCCATACCGGGGATTGAGCTGATTCCCTTCAAATCTTCAGACTTCGAGGTCTTCGCCTACCACATGTTCATCATCTCTTTTATTTCGATCGGTCTCACCCCGTCGAGCGACAGTGACGGAGTTGAAAGAAAGACCGGTTCCCTTTTCAAGGGCGCGACATGGATGGCAATGATCGAGGGGGTGACCATTTCCCTCCAGGCGATAATCGGTTGTCTCTTCGTGCTCCTCTTCGCGGTATTCGGGGTCAAGCTTTTTCCCACCTTCGGCCTCTTCCTTCCCCTCGGATTTACCGAGGGACCGGGGCAGGCCCTCTCTTTCGGAAAAACCTGGGAAGGGTTCGGTTTCGAGAACGCGGCCACCATCGGTGTCACCTTCGCGGCCATCGGTTTCCTCATCGCCTTCTTCGTCGGGGTACCCCTGATTCGGTGGGGGGTGAAGAAGGGTCTCCCTGTGGAGAAGTCACGGGCCCTGCCGGATGACCTGCTCACCGGTATCATATCCAAAGACGGGAACAAGGAGAAGGCGGGCGACCTGACCATGCATTCCGGCAACGTGGACACCCTGGCGTACCACCTGGCCCTCATCGGGCTGATTTACGTTTTGACCTGGTTCTTCTCAATCGGCCTTGTTAAGATAATCCCGGGCAATATCACCAAGTCGCTTTTCGGATTTTTCTTTTTCTTCGGGCTGTTCCTGGCCATCATTGTGCGGGTCATCATGACCAGACTCGGCATCATGCACATGATCGATCCCGGTATTCAGCGGCGCATCACCGGATGGGCGGTCGACTTTCTCCTGGTGGCCACGATCATGGCGGTGCAGGTCCAGATAGTGGCGAAATACATTGTGCCAATTGCCGTCATGTCATTCTTTGCCGCTGCCGTGACTATAGTATCCATACTCTACCTCGGCAGAAGAATAGACACTCTCAATTTCGAGCGGACCATGGTCATATTCGGCACCTGTACCGGCACTGTTTCTACCGGGCTGGTGCTCCTCAGGGTCATCGACCCGGAATTCAGGACACCGGTCGCCCTGGAGATAGGCCTGATGAACGTGGTGGTTGTTCCCATCATCGTCGCCAGCATGATCCTGGTTAACGCCCCGGTCTGGTGGAACTGGAACCTGTGGATCATCATACTGGCGCACGTGCCGATACTGGTCATATCCCTCATTATAATAAAGCTCATCAAGATGTGGGGAGAGCCCAAATTCTGACCCGTGATAATTTCAGCCTGAGGTAATCAGTGGTAACCAGCCGGAATATACCGAGAAGCAGGTCGGACAGCGCTTTTACCTGGAAGATAATTCTCCCCATGGCGCTGATAGACGCTGCCCTCATCGCCCTGTTTGTCATGGAAAAAATTACCATGCCCATGCTCGTCGGAAGCATCGTGGCCACCGGGATTTTTCTCAATATTTTCACGATAATCGGCAGAAGGATCGCCCGGAGCGGATTGACCTCCGGCGGTGTTACCGGTTCGGCTGAGATACTCTCCACCTCTGTTCTCGGGATTGCAACAAATTATTCCCCAATAGACTTTCACCTGAACGTCCGAATCCCCGGGAGGCCGACATACCAGGTACTTCACAGCGACGTGGTGCGGGCCCCCGTCGCAGAAATGATTAAGCAGGGAAAACTTAAAGAACTGGTCATTTCGGCCAACAGGAAAGACCCGCTTGCCATCAGGATCGAGTGGGACAGGTTTGCCCCGGCCGGGAATCTGCCGGGGACCGAACGAAGGCGACCCGCGCATGGTGATGTCATTCAATTCCGGGAACGGTCGCGCATTCAACGCGGACGTCCATTACAGCGGCATTATGGTGAACGAGATACGGCTCCTTTCCGGCCATTTGAAAGCTGATTGTTTCCTCGAGCCAGGGCTCAATCAGCGCTGTTCTTTCGTTTTTCACCGATGAAATTGCCGCGCACCAGGTTGGCAATCTCCCGATCGTCCCTCACCACCAGGGCAACGCCGGAGAGGACAAGGAGCAGTCTGTCCTGCACGTCACCGGCATGGCAGACGACCTGGTTGGCATGCCTGGTTTCTGTTCCCCGTTTCCAGAAGTAGTTGAACTCCTTTTCAGTCATGTCATAAAAAATGTTCTCGTAAATGTCCTGTATTTCCTCGTCGACTGAAACCGGCCGCCGTTCCAGGATGAGTCGGACGCTCTGGATGAGGTTAATTGATACAAAAAGGCCGTTCCAGATGACGATAATATTGTTCCCGATAAACATGCCGTAGGCTATCATGCTTCCCTGCGCCGCCAGCATGATGACCCTCAGCCAGAAAATATCGTGCACCAGGAGGGCGACTGCCACTCCCGTGTAATATACGTTCAGGAGGATAATGGCGATGTTCATGGCGATACCGGTATTCTGGAAAACTGCCCTACAGGAGTCAGGTCGACATTTTCAGGGAATATATTTACGGGCCTGCGCCCCGGAAAATATTCTAAAATATACTTTACATTCAGGGACATAATCGTTAGGTGTGCTCATTCAGGGAGACGCGATGGAAAAGGCCCGCTACCGAATAGAAGTTTTTCATAAAATAACCGATCCCCGGGGAGAGGTACTCGCCCGTAAACTCCGGGACCTCGGGTTCCCGGTGGACAGGGTCTTCATCACCGATAACTATTTCGTCAACGCAGACATAACCCGCGAGGATGCCAATCGGGCAGGGGAACTCCTTTCCCAGCCGGTCATCCAGGACTACACGGTCAACTCCCCCCATATTCCCGGGGATTTCATCTGCGCCGCGGAGATCGGCTTTCTTCCCGGGGTGACGGACAACGTCTCCCACACGGTCCGTGAGTCGATAGAGGATCTTCTCAAAACTGATCTTGACCGGGAGAAATCGGTCTTCTCGTCGGTGACCTATTTCTTCCAGGGCTCACTTGCCCCCGAAATGGCCGATGACCTGGTCATGGAGCTCCACAATCCACTGATAGAACGGTGCACCCTCCTGGCGAAAGAGGAATACCTCGCCCGGGGGGGGATGGGATACGATCTTCCCGTTGTTCATATTACCGATTCGTCCCGGGCTGACCGGGTGGATCTCGACCTCCCGGACGACCAGCTCATGGAGATTGCCCGGCATGGTATACAAGACGGCGACGGGAGCCGCCGGGGGCCCCTGGCCCTGGACCTCCCCTCAATGCACGTCATAAAGGACTATTTTCTCGAACGGGAAAAGCGGAAGCCGACTGACATCGAGCTCGAGTCAATCGCCCAGACCTGGAGCGAGCACTGCAAGCACACTATATTCTCCGCCTCCATGGACAGCGACATACCCGAGGGGATATACCGCCGCTACATAAAAGAAGCGACCATGCGGATACGCCGGGAGAAGGGCGAGAACGACTTCTGCCTCTCGGTCTTCAAGGACAATTCCGGCGGGATCGAATTCAACGAGAATTACATAATCAGCGACAAGGTGGAGACCCACAACAGCCCGAGCGCCCTGGACCCCTTCGGGGGCTCAGTCACCGGGATCGTGGGGGTGAACCGGGACGCCATAGGGTTCGGCATGGCGGCCCGGCCGGTCGCCAACCGGTACGGCTTCTGTTTCGCGAGCCCCTTTGACGAGTCGCCCCTCTACCGCGATAAATCGAAGGAGAGCCGGCTCCTCCCGCCGCGGCGAATCATGGAAGGGGTGGTCCACGGGGTCAACGTGGGAGGGAACAATTCCGGCATACCGACCCCCCAGGGCTTCGTCTATTTTGACCCGCGGTACAAGGGAAAGCCCCTGGTCTTCGTCGGGACCGTGGGGCTCCTTCCGAAAAGGGTTAACGGTGAACCGGCGGTGGAGAAGCGCGCCATGGACGGTGACCATGTTGTCATGGTGGGAGGCCGGGTCGGCAGGGACGGTATTCACGGCGCCACCTTTTCGTCCGAGGCGCTGACCTCCGGGAGCCCGGCTACGGCCGTGCAGATCGGCGACCCGATAACCCAGAAGAAGCTCTCCGACGCCATCGTCAAGGAGGCCAGGGACCGGGGCCTCTACCATTCCATAACCGACAACGGCGCCGGCGGCCTCTCCTGTTCCGTGGCAGAGATGGCCCGGGAATCCGGCGGATTCGAAGTCGACCTCGAGAAGGTCCCCCTGAAGTACCCGGGGCTTTCACCCTGGCAGATCTGGGTGAGCGAGTCCCAGGAGCGGATGACCCTGTCCGTTCCCGAAGAAAATCTCGATGAATTCATAAAACTCATGAGCCGGCGCGGGGTAGAGGCCACGGTCATCGGCAGGTTCACCGATTCCGGGAGGGGAGTGGTTTGCTATAACGGGGAGAAGATATTCGACCTGGACATGACCTTTCTCCACGAGGGCCTTCCGAAAAAGCAGCTCTCCACCACCTACACGAGGAAAAAGCAGTCCTTTAAAGAGTTCCCGGAGCCGGAGGACCTGGGCGCCGAACTTCACGGGATGATGAAACGCCTGAACCTGGCAAGCTACGGGTTCATATCCCGGCAGTACGACCACGAGGTCCAGGGGAACTCGGTCATCAAGCCCCTCCAGGGAAAGGGAGAGGTCAACGGAAACGCAACGGTCATACGGCCCCTCTTCGACTCGAACCGGGGGGTCGTGCTGTCCCAGGGGCTCTATCCATCATACAGCGACATCGACACCTACTGGATGGCGGCATGCTCCATCGACACCGCCATACGGAACGCCATAACCGCCGGCGGGGCCCTGGACCGCCTTGCCCTGCTCGACAACTTCTGCTGGTGCGATTCCACCAACCCTGAGCGTCTCGGCCAGCTCAAGGAGGCGGCAAGGGCCTGCTACGACATCGCCGTCGCCTACGGCACCCCCTACATATCCGGCAAGGACAGCATGTTCAATGACTTCAAGGGGTACGACGAGAACTTCAACGAGATAATGATAAGCATTCCCCCGACACTACTGATTTCGTCCATCGGAATTATCGATGACATATCAACATGCCAGACCATTGATTTCAAGGCCCCCGGGGACTTTCTATACCTCATCGGCCTGACCCGGGACGAAACAGGGGGAAGCGAATACCTGGCGCACATGGGTGAGAAGCTCTCCGGAGCGCCCTACATCGGGAGCGCGGTGCCGGAGGTTGATCCTCCCGCTATCGTTCCCGGGTACCGGGCCGTAGAAAAGGCCCTGAGGAAGGGACTCGCCGCGTCTGCGGTGAGCCTGGAGAGGGGAGGGCTCGCCGCGGCCCTGGCGAAGTCTTCAATGGCGGGGCTACTCGGGTTCGAGGCGGATCTCCGGTCAGTCCCGGCCGATGGAGTCGCGCGCAACGACACAATCCTCTTTTCGGAGACCCAGGGAAGGGTTCTACTAACGGTGAACCCGGTACGGCGCAAGGAGTTCGAAGAACTCTGCGGCGGCGTCCCCTGTGCTCTTGTCGGCCGGGTTGCCGGCGGCAGCGGCATATCGGTGACGGGACTCGGCGGGAAAGAGATTATCCGTGAAGATGTGGGCCGGCTACTGGAATCGTACCGGTCCGTGTTCAGGGGGTTTTAGCAATGGCGAAACCGAAGACCCTGGTCATGACCGGATACGGGATCAACTGCGACGAGGAGATGCGGTACGCCTTTGAGTTTGCCGGATCCGACGCCCGTATATGCCACATTAACGACATTATCGATAATCCCTCAATATTACGGGAGAGCCAGATCCTGACCGTTCCGGGCGGCTTTTCCTACGGCGACGACACCGGGAGCGGTAAGGCCCTGGCGAACCGGATTAAGAACAACCTCATTGACGAAGTGCGGGAATTCATCTCCCGGGACACCCTCATGCTCGGTAGCTGCAACGGTTTTCAGGTCATGGTGAACGTGGGACTCCTGCCGGCCCTGGGCGGGCCCTTGGAAGAGCTCTCGGGATCGATCGATCGG
>CAZEPS010000008.1:0-11742 GCA_964514165.1 uncultured Leptospirales bacterium | reverse complement strand
GTTCACCGGAACTGCCCAGGTCGCGCTGGAGCACAACAACACCTTCCGGTACCAGTGCCGGTGGGTCGATTGTTCCGTGGAGCCCGGATGCCGGTCGGTATTCACCCGGGGGATAACCTCCATGCACATACCGGTGGCCCACGGGGAGGGGAACTTCTACGCCCCGGACGAGGTCCTCGCGACGGTTGAAGATCGCAACCTGGTGGTTATGCGGTATACCGGCCCTGACGGAGCCCCGGCGGCCGGGAGGTTTCCCTGGAACCCGAACGGCTCCATGAACGACATTGCCGGGATCTGCGCCGAGGGGGGGCGGGTCATGGGGATGATGCCCCACCCGGAGCGGGGCATGTTCTTCACCCAGCGGGACGACTGGACACTTCTCAGGGAAGTCGCGAAAAGAGAGGGCGGGGACCTGCCGTCCGAGTCAGACGGCATGGCGATCTTTAAAAATGCCGTGGAATATTTCTCCTGAGAGCCCGCTTTCTTCTTGACGGATAATCCCCCCTGCTTTATTGACGTCTCGTACCAGAGGAAGTGATGGGAATAACCTACATCAAGAAATATCCTTCAGTTGAAGAGATCCTGGATGTGATCCCCCTGTCCGATGAACTGAACGATATAAAGAAAAAACGCGACCGGGAGATTGCGGACGTCTTCCTCGGCAGAGATGACCGCTTCGTTATCCTCATAGGGCCATGCTCGGCCCATAACGAGGACGCGGTGGTGGAATACGTGTCACGACTCTCCCTTCTTCAAGAAAAGGTAAAGGACCGGCTCCTCCTTGTCCCGCGGATATATACCAATAAGCCGAGAACCACCGGTACCGGCTACAAGGGGATGCTCCACCAGCCTGACCACCAGAAGAAGCCGGACATGGAGGAGGGCCTCAAGGCAATCAGGAAAATGCATATCAGGGCCCTGTCCGAGTCGCACCTGTCCGCCGCGGACGAGATGCTCTATCCCGGGAATTACCCCTACCTGGAAGACATTCTTTCATACGTCGCCATAGGGGCACGTTCCGTGGAGAACCAGCAGCACCGCCTCACGGTGAGCGGCCTCGAGATACCGATCGGCATGAAGAACCCGACATCCGGTGACCTGAAGGTGATGCTCGATTCGGTCTATGCCGCCCAGAAGCCCCACGTGTTTATCTACAACGGCTGGGAGGTGGCAACTGCCGGAAATCCCCTTGCCCACGGGGTCCTCAGGGGCGCCATAGACCAGTACGGCAACCATATTCCAAACTACCACTACGAGTCCCTTTTCCAGGTGAGCGAGATGTACCGGGAGAGGGAACTGCGGAATCCCTCGATAATCATCGACACCAACCACTCCAATTCCGGGAAGCGGTACCGTGAGCAGCCGAGGATCACCAAAGAGGTGATACGGAACATGGAGCACTCAGGCCAGTTTCGTGAGTTAATCAAGGGTTTCATGATAGAGAGCTATATCCTCGAGGGTTCACAGCCCCCTGACGGCAACGATTTCGGCAGGTCCATAACCGACCCGTGCCTCGGGTGGGAGGACAGCGAACGCCTGGTCATGGACATGGCGGATCGGGTCTGATATTCCGGGAAGTGATTGCCAAATTTCATGGTATAGAAGTTTGCCATTTAATAACAATCATACCCTTTTATAATTGACTTTTCTTTTCCCTCATGTATAATAATTCGGTGTATATTAATCTCTATGATGCCATGCTGTTTCAGCCGAAAAATACGGTACAGGTATGTATTTAATATGGGGTTCCCTTTTAGGTGCTTAGTGTGGGTATAAAGGTATCATCACTGACACGTCAATGGTGAAGCCTGTCTATTGAGGAACCTGTCAATTATCATGGTTATGAAATATATCAGATACTTTAAAGAACTCATGGCCGAGGAGAAATCATACCGCCATGAGCTCGACGATGTTCGCGCCAGGGTCCTCAAGGGGATGGTTTATATTCTTATCGCCATGGGTCTGCCGGCGGTCATTCTCGGGGCGGTGAACGCCTGTCAGCAGGGGCATTACCTCTTTGCGGTCGCCTATGGTATCCTCTATCTGCTTCTGTTTCTGTCTCTCATGCTTTCCCGGTTTTTTTCGTTTAAACTGAGGGCCATTATCCCCCTGTCGCTCCTTTTTGTTTTTGCTGTTATCGTTTTGAGAAGGGTAGGCCTGAGCGGGGAGGGTTTCGATTTATTGTTCGTGTTCTGCATAACAACGGCTATGCTCTACGGCATCAAGGCCGGGCTGTCCGCCTTTGCACTGAGCCTCGTGGCAATAGCTTTGGTTGGATCCGGTTTCGTGTCCGGCTATTTTCCCATCAACCCGGAGATTATGCTGAATTCGGGCAACATTATTTCATGGGCGACCACTTTCTTCGTTTTCATTTTTGTCGTGGTCATCCTTATGCTCTCTCCGATTTCGCTGCAAAACCGGCTCTACCGGTCGCTGAAAGACGTGAGGATGCACGCCGATGAGCTCGAGGTATCGAATAAACTGCTGCAGCAGGAAAACCGCGAAAAGGAGCTGCTCCTCAAGGAGATCCACCACCGGGTCAAGAACAACATGCAGATCATATCGAGCCTCCTGAGTCTCCAGTCAGAGAAGATCGGGGGAGAAGAAGACCGGAAGGTGTTCATGGCCATGCAGGACAGGATTCGCTCCATGGCCTATATCCATGAACAGCTCTACGGCTCAAAGGACCTGACGAACATAAATATCCGCCTCTATGTTTTGAGCCTCATCAGCCATCTTACGATATCACAATCGGTTTCCCCGGATATGATTGAGGTGGAGGTCAATATTGGAGATATACATCTTCCTCTTAACATTGCCATGCCCTGCGCCCTCCTTATTCATGAGCTCGTCTCCAATGCCTTCGAACACGCCTTTACTGACGATATGAAAGGGTATATTGTAATCTCCCTGACCAGGGCTGATGAGAAAACCTTTGAGCTTATCGTCTCTGACAATGGTGTCGGTTTTCCCGTTTCTTCCAACCTTGAAAAGTCAACTACCCTGGGGATGCACCTGGTGCACGCCCTCGTAAATCAGCTTCACGGGAGCATCAGCCTTTCATCTAACAGCGGAACGACCGCTGTCATCACTTTTGGGGCCTGATAGTCAAGCCGACATTTTTTCTCGGGCGGGTCTCCCTGCATCAATCGTTAACCATTGATACCGGCTGTCCCGTAGAGTTGATGACGCTGAACCAGAACCGGGAATTCGGGTCGATCTGTTTTCTCTTTGAGACCGCGACTTCGAAAGGGACATGAGTGAAGATGTTGTTCCAGATACCGATGACCATGTCGGTTTTTCCCGCCATGCCCGCGTGCACGGCGAACTGCCCCAGCCTGTGGCAGAAGAGGGAATCGTTGGCGTTTGCCGGGGCGCTCCGGATCATATAGCTCGGATCGATATACTTGATGTTTATCTCGATCCCTTCCCGGTCAAAATACTCCTGGATCTTATTTTTCAGGTAAACCCCTATGTCCTTGAGTTTCAGGTTGCCCGAGGCGTCATGGGATTTGCCGTCTGAGTTACCCGCGAGGAGGTTCTGTCCGGCCCCTTCGGCGACGCATATAACGGCGTGTTTCCTGTTGAGAATCCGCTCCCTGAGGTGCATGAGGAAACCGTTTTTGCCCTCGAGCTCGAACGGGACCTCCGGAACAAACACGTAGTTTACGTCGTTCATCGCGATGGTAGCGTTAGCCGCTATGAACCCGGAGTGGCGTCCCATGAGCTTTACCAGGCCGATTCCGTTCGGGGCGCCCTTGGCCTCGACGTGGGCCGTGGTTATGGCCTTCACCGCCTCGGAAAAGGCTGTCTCGAACCCGAAGGACCGGGCTATGTGGCTGATGTCGTTGTCAATGGTCTTCGGCACCCCGATGACCGAGAGGTTCATTCCCCTCTTGCGTGCGATATCGGATATCTTGTGGGCGCCCCTGATGGTGCCGTCGCCCCCGATGGTATAGAGGATGTTGATTCTCCAGTTCTCCAGGGTATCGACGAGGAGGTCCATGTTCTCGGTGCCCCCCCGGGAGGAGGCGAGGATGGTGCCCCCGTCACCGTGGATGTTCTCAACCAGGTCAGGGGTCAGCTTGATCGGATCATACCCCTTTTCAGGGTTAAGGCCGCTGTACCCGTACCGAATCCCGAGAATTTCCCTGGAACCGTAGATATAGTGGGTGGTCATGACAATGGAACGTATAACGTCATTGACACCGGGGCAGAGGCCCCCGCAGGTCACGACAGCGGACCTGATCTTTTGGGGATTGAAAAAAATATTCTTCCGGGGCCCGGCTGTTTCGAACGTGGTTTCGGTATCTGTTTCCGCTATCGGTTCCCGGTTGGTGAAGACGTTCAGCCTGACGCGCATATCGTCCGAGACAAAGGCCTTCTCGTGCATCTTGAAGCGCTCCAGAAGGGGGGAGGGCATGGTGCACTCGCCCAGGGTCTCAATGTTTGTATCCACAGCGCCGCTCCTCTATTCATATTTTTGCTAAGTCTTTCATTCCTGCTTATTAATTTCAATCCACAATTGAGTCAAAATTCTAAAATTTTATGCTGTGGATTTCATGCTCAGTTTTTAAACTCTTCCTCTTTCACCACCTGCCGCTGGCCGTTGTAATGCTTCCAGGTACCGGTCTTTTCGCCGTTATCATAATAACCGACCGTGGAAAGCTGCCCCCGCTGCTCATTTGAGAAGAACTCCCACTTGCCGTGACGCTTTCCCATAACGTATCGTCCCCGTTCCTTCAGGGCACCGGTTTCGTAAAAGAGGTTGCACGAGCCGTGGCGGATGCCGTCTTTCATGTAGCAGTTTTCCCGGGTGACCCCGTTTTCGTAGTATTCCATGTACTTGTTCTGCATGAGGCCGTTGACCAGGTACATCTCCCTTTTGCCGATGCCGTTCTTGTAATACGTACGCACCATTCCGTGAATTTTCCCGTTCCGGTACTCCTTTTGGCATATGTTGTTGCCCTCTGAATCGTATTCCTTCCACATACCGTTAAGCAGGTCATTTACGAAAGGGCCCTTCGCGACGAGCACCTTCCCGTCGGATCCCTTCTGGTAGATCTTCCAGTTTCCGTTTTTCTTTCCGTTTATGACCGTCCCTTCGGCCTTGAGGGAATCGTCAGGCCAGTAAACCCTTACATAGCCCTGCTTGTCAAAGGTAACATCCTCGAAAAAATCCCCGATCTTTTCAGGCAGTTTGTCTTCATTCATGTTTTTCTTTCTGGCGTCCGCGGTTCCCTTGGACAAAACCAGGACCGCCATGAGTAAAATCAGTACCGCGCAAATCCTTGTAAGCATGTGATATGTCTCCTTTTTTCCAGTTTAGTTGTTTTGCGATTATTCCGAAAATAACAACGAGAAAGCGTTTTCTCAGCGGGTTTTATATTTCGGTGATGAATCATTTACCTGGTAACAGGCGTATACTCGTGATACAGCCGAAATACGTCAAACAGTTTTTCTAAGAACGAGAAAAGGGGTACCATGCCATGATGAGATCACTCTGGACTGCGGCTTCCGGGATGGTTGGCCAGCAGTTTAACATCGACACCATATCGAACAACCTGTCGAACGTGAACACCACCGGGTTCAAGAAGCAGCGGGCCGAGTTCGAGGACCTCCTGTACCAGACACTCCTCATGGCCGGGACCCCGGCGACCGAGGTGACCGAGGTCCCCACCGGCATACAGGTAGGACACGGCGTCAAGGTCTCGGCGACCCAGAAGATGTTCGAACAGGGGAGCCTCCAGTCCACCGAGAACAAGCTCGACCTCGCTCTCGAGGGGGAGGGTTTCTTCAAGGTGCGGCTCTATGACGGGACCGAGGCCTACACCAGGGACGGTTCATGGAAGCTGGACTCGGAGCGGCAGGTCGTCAATTCCAACGGGTACCTGATGGAGCCCCCCCTTGTTTTGCCCGAAAATTTCATTTTCGAGACCCTGGCCATCAGCCAGGACGGGAGGGTAACCGTGAAGATAGTGGGCGAGGACGACCCGATCGAGGTCGGCCAGCTCGAGATTTACCGGTTTGTGAACCCGGCCGGCCTCAGGAGCATCGGGGGCAACCTCTTCAAGACCACCCCGGCATCGGGGGAGGAGATTCCCGGGCAGCCGGGCCTCGAGGGGATGGCCAAGACCCACCAGGGGTTCCTCGAAATGTCCAACGTGAAGATCGTGGAAGAGATGGTCAACATGATAGTGGCCCAGCGCGCCTACGAGGTCAATTCCAAGGCCATCCAGTCCTCTGATTCGATGCTGGCGACCGCCATCGGGCTGAAGCGATGATACGTGTTTTCGCCGCGCTTATCCTGACACTACCGGCGGCCTCATCAGCTTACGCTGAAGCACGGGTATACCTTATTCCCCGGGTCGAGCACGCCGCCGGCGGCCTGAGCCTGAGCCGCATAGCCAGGGTCGAGACTTTCGGGGTGGATAAACACATCGGTGACATTTTTATCGGCGAGGAACTCTACGAGGACGGCCGCATCGACAGGGATGAACTCACCGGCCTGATACGGAAACATTACACCGGGCCGGTTTCCATATACGGGAACGGGGTCGCGGTCAACGCCCCGGGGGATTCACCGATGGCAACAAACACTGGGGTGAATTCCGCCGTGAAAAAGGGTAAAACAGTGCGCTTCGTGGTCAGGCGGAACGGGATTTCAGTTGAGGCCATCGGCCAGGCCATGGGTGACGGCCGGGCCGGGGACATTATACCGGTGCGGCTGGACGGGGGGCGCACGGTGAACGGAACCGTCATAAACAGCAGGCTTGTGGTCGTAAGGCTATGATACGGAGAATAGTGACGGCAGTCATAATCGCGGCCGCCGGGCCCGGCCTCTTCGGTGCCACCATCTGGCAGGAGAAGAACATATACTCGTCGGGGGTGAACCTCCAGGTGGGGAACATCATCGTGGTGAACGTGGAGGACATCTCCAACATGCGGTTCACCATGACCCTGGGGAACAAGGAGAACAGCGCCATCGATTCAAACCCTGACGCCACTATCACCGGTTTCCTCCCGAAGGTGAACAGCACCAGGAAGATAACCAGCGATGACACCACCCAGTTCAACGGCAGGGGGAGGCTATCCTTCTCCATCGCCACCAGGATAACGAACCAGGTCGCCCCGAACACCTACGCCATTACCGGGAGCAAGACCTACACCTTTAACGGGGTGTCCAGCATCCTGACGGTGACCGGAATCATCGACGCGGCCATGGTGGAGGGAAGGGACATTTCGTCCAGCGACGTCGCCGATTTCACCCTGGAGATACGGGGCATAAAAGAGGGTATCCCTATACAGCGCCCGCCCCTGGGTCCCGACGAGGAGGCCGACGCCTCCCTCACCGAACAGGAGAAGCAGCGGATCATCATAGACTATCTCCAGAAGATGCTCGGGGAGATGACCAGGTAAAGGTATATGAAACGACTGTTTACCCATAGCATCGTTTTCGTTCTCATACTCGGTGCGGCTGTCCCGGCCTCATCAGAGGTCTCGGTCAGGATTAAGGACATATCCTTCATAGACGGGCTGAAGATGAACCAGGTTTACGGGTTCGGCCTGGTGGTGGGCCTCCAGGGGTCCGGCGACACCCGGCGCACCCCCCTTACCCAATCGACCCTGCGGAACCTTTTAAAAAACCTCGGGATGGAGGGTGACGATATCACCTCGAAAAACAGCGCGGCGGTGATGGTGACCGCCCAGCTCGAGCCATTCGTGCGGGTCGGAGACCGCATCGACGTGACCGTGTCGTCCATCGGGGACGCCAAGTCGCTGGAGGGGGGGATTCTCATCCAGTCGCCCCTTCGGGGCGCGGACAATGAGGTCTACGTGGCGGCCCAGGGGCCCCTCTCGATACAGGAGAGCCCGGAGACCAGGAGGAACATACGGACCGTTGCCATTATCAGCAGCGGGGGGATAGTCGAACGGGAGATAGAGTCGCAAATCGTGAACAACGACCGCATCTTTATCGTGCTGAAAAACTGGGACTACTCCCTGGCCAACGATATCATCAAGGCGGTTGAGAAGAAATATCCCGGTTCGAATCCCGCCATGACCGGGAGCGGGAAGATCCAGATAGAGGTTGACACCGCTGTTTCCCTGCCGGAATTCATATCCACCATTGAGAACCTGGAAGTGACCCCGCGGTACCGGGCCCGGGTGGTCATCAACGAACGGGACGGTACCATCGTCACCGGCGGCGGGGTGAAACTATCGGCTGCCATGGTGAGCAGGGAAGGGCTGACAGTGGAAATCCAGGATACGGCGAGGAAGGTCCACGCCTCGGAGATAGGTGACGCCTCCACGGTGAAGGACCTGGTGGACGCCCTGAACGCCATCGGGGCGAAGACGTCAGATATTATTGCTATCATGAAGGCCCTGAAAGAGTCAGGCGCCCTTCACGGTGAACTCATAGTGAGGTAGAACAATGCGGCCGGAAGACATACTCTCGACAGTCACCCTCAGGGGAAACCACCCGGGGGAGAGCAAAATAAAGAGCTACTCGAATAATGGCGGGTTCGGCGCCATACTCCAGGAGGCGGTTGACCGGGACCGGCAAACGGAACTCTCGAACCGGGAGAAGAAAGACCTGATGAAGGCCTGCAATGAGATGGAGTCACTGTTCGTGGCGAAGATGTTCAAGACCATGCGGGACAACATCGAGAAGACCGGCTGGATCAACGGGGGCTTCGCTGAAGAGGTCTTCAGCGACATGCTCTACGACGAGTACGCCATGAAGGTTTCCGAGAACTCGAAACTCGGGCTCGCAACCATGCTCTACGACGAGCTGAGCCGGAGGCTCTGACCCCTGGGTCTGGAGGCTCTGACCCAGGGGCCGGATGCGCCGGGTTATAGGAAGTAACCCCCGCAATAAATTTGTTAAATAAATTTATCTGGGGATACTTTAAATAATTGTGAAAGTTTTTTGGCAGTTTTTAAGCTGATAGATCTTTTACCTCTTTCCATATTAGAAACATGTTGCCGGGGAACACCACCAAGTAATTCACCAAGTTTTTCTTGAGTTAAATTATGAATTTCACGATAAATTTTCATATTATCACCTGGTGTTGTTTTAGACTTAATATCTTTATACCAGTCTGTTTCAAAAATATTTATTAATTGATCATCCTCATCTTCAGAAATATGGACTTTTTTCCCATATTCTTCTTTAAGGACAGTAAGAATTTTATTTGGTATATCACCCTTAATTTTTATTTCAATACGGGGCGTTTTCACGACTGCCTGCATAATAAACCTCAATTATAATAGATTTCTTTTCATGATACCAGCACGCTACCCATTTACTTGATAAATGACAATGATACTCATTATTTCCAAGCTTACTATAGTTTGGCCAATCATATAAATATGGGCCTTTAGCTTGAAGGTCTTCAACTAAATTTCCAAATTTCTTTTGGATATTTAGCGGCATCTTATCAAGATTTTTATAGACCTTCTTTTTAATGATAATCTCGTACATGATTGAATGTAACCAAAAAATGGTTTCATGTCAACAATTAATATAGTGCTTTTAGGAAAAGTAATTATTTATTAGGAAATATTTCGAATAGAGAGCGGGGTTATTGCCTATAACGATAAGGAGTGTAATCTGCCGGGGTGAACGACGTTTTGAGGGGTATGTGGTGGTGTGGATTTCGTGGTGGTACAGCTTATTCCCAATCTTCAATCATCAAGTTGTTAATGCGCTTAAATTCATTCGTGTTGTGGGTTACAAGAGCAAAATTATTCGCGAGAGCAATAGCGGCTATTTGCATATCGTAGGGACCAACGGGTGTCCCCTGATTTTCCAGATCTGCGCGAATGATGCCATACTTCACAGCGGCCGCGGAATCATGGTCTATCTCAGGAAAGCTTGAAAGAAAGTTCTTTAGGACAGAAAGAGTTTTTTCAGGATTATTGCTTTTTCGCGCGCCGTATTCAAGCTCACCCCTTACAACAGAACAGATATATAAGGATGAGATGTCGGTACTTTCAATTTTTTCTTTAAGGGCAACATTTCTACCTGAAATGAACTGAATGCAAACATTCGTATCGAGCAGATATTTCATTAGAGATTATTTCTTGTTTGCAGATCACCCTGGGGAGCGCGTTCAGGGAAGTCGGGGAGAGCTCCGAAAAAGCTGCTGATGTCGGTATTTTTTCTTTCATCCTCAATAGGCAAGAATATCACCTCTATGTTTTTTTTCTGGAATTCTTCCGGAACAGGGATAGAGGTTGGAGCGTTTTTATATATTGATTTTACCGCATTCATTACAATCTCCTGGATAAAAATTTAAACAGCAATTTCTTTAATTTTTATATCGTTGATAACCAACTTTATCATTTTTTTATAATTGGTTCTTCTGACTAAAAAGTAATTTTCAAGTCTGAAATAATGATTTTTAAATAAAATAAAGCATAAAAAAGTACCAGTCAAGTCAAAAACGAGAGCGGCACCTCTGTCCAGGACGAGATAGTGAAGGGCCTGGTGGCCCGGAACCGGGCCTTCCAGGAGCAGACCTGGCAGCACCAGCAGGACAAATTCAACGAACGAAAAAACCGGCGGCTCGAGGTGGTCGGCTTCATCAAGAACCGGGGCGAGGCGGACTGGACCGGCAGGGAAAACCGGTTTATGAGCGAATGGCGTAAATGGTGGATAGACACCAGGGACGAGATAGAACGGGGTGAACAGGCCCGGGTAAACGAGCTCAAGGAGATGAACCGGGAGATGGACGACTGGAAAAACGATACTTCCAACGCGTCGACCCGGGAAGCGGCCGCCCGTCTTGTCGGAGACCTGTCCGGGCGGATAAACTCCTACGTGGCGTCGTTGAAGAAGCGGCTCCCCGGTGACCTGGATATCGATCTCAATACCGACCGGGTGGAGGACCATTTTGACAAGGTTACCCGGAAGGTTGAGGAGAAATATGGAGGGCTGAAGGGGCTGGAGAGTGAGCGGGGGTTTTGAGGGGTAGCGGTGTGGGAGGTAAGAATTATTCGGTATACTGAAAGGCTTCGTTAAAGTCTCTTTTCCCGTGGATGACAGAAAGAACTTCCACATCTCTGTTATTTTCAGCGACAGCATAAATGACCCTGTAGGGAGCGATAAGTATTTCTCTGATTGATTCGTCCATTATTTCAGGGACCATTTTCCCCATGCGGGGGAAGGAATTTAAAATCTGTGCTTTTTTGTTAATCGCGGATACAGTCTTTTTGGCGTACAGTGGTGAATCCAGAGCGATATGGTCATGGATATTTTTTAAATCCTTTTTTGATGATTCAGACCATGTTACCATGACTGGATTTCTTTTTCCAGTTCTTCAGA
The DNA here is from genome assembly GCA_964514165.1 of uncultured Leptospirales bacterium. GTDB lineage: Bacteria > Spirochaetota > UBA4802 > UBA4802 > UBA5550 > CAZEPS01. Next base: position 410 of record CAZEPS010000008.1, on the reverse strand, counting down.
TGTTATTACTCTTCCGTTTCTTACGTCATCAAGACCTTCGTGTACTTTATCAATTACATAGAGCCGATACATGATGTCTTCCATGGTGGCGGTGTCCGGGAGTGATGTTATGGCCTTGATTGCTTCCTGTTTTATTGATTGTCCCATGATTTTATGTCCTTTAGTATGATATAGTCACTTTGCTGTGTGTTAGTTAAAGAGTAATTTTTTAAAATAAAATAAAGCATAAAAAAGTACCAGTCAAGTCAAAAACGAGAGCGGCACCTCTGTCCAGGACGAGATAGTGAAGGGCCTGGTGGCCCGGAACCGGGCCTTCCAGGAGCAGACCTGGCAGCACCAGCAGGACAAATTCAACAAATTTTAAATACCGGTCCCTGTGAGTGAACATTTCCGTGAAAACGGTACAGGCA
>CAZEPS010000007.1:18654-41449 GCA_964514165.1 uncultured Leptospirales bacterium | reverse complement strand
GATTCAGAAACCACCCGGAATCGAAGACATCTTCCCGGACCGTATCGGGATGTGGAACTTCGTCACCGGTACCGCCCGAAAACTCTTCCGGAGCTACAACTACCGTGAAATCATAATCCCGATCATGGAGTTCACCGAGGTCTTCGCCCGGGGTATCGGCGCTGACACGGACATCGTTTCCAAGGAGATGTTCACCTTCCAGGACCGCGGGGGGCGGGACCTCTCCCTCAGGCCCGAGGGAACGGCCCCGGTGGTGCGGGCCTACGTCGAAAACGGGGAGTACAACCGCCTCTCCACCTGCAAGCTCTTCTACGTTGGCCCCATGTTCCGGGCCGAGAGGCCCCAGCGGGGGCGGCTCCGCCAGTTCAACCAGTTCGGGGGCGAGCTCTTCGGGAGCGGTGACCCCTTCTACGATTACGAGATCATCTCCATGGTGGAAGCCATATCCCGTGAACTGGGGATGAAAAATTACAGAATCCTGGTTAATTCTATCGGGTGCCGTGAGTGCCGGCAGGGGTACGTGAAGGAACTGCAAAAATACTACGAAGCCCGGTATGACGAGCTCTGCGACGACTGCAAAAAACGTCTGAAAACGAACCCACTCCGCCTCCTGGACTGCAAAAAGGAAGAATGCCGGGCAGTGCGGCAGAACGCCCCGGTCATCACGGAATTCCTTGACGACGAATGCCGCTCCCACTTCGAGAGCGTGAAGGGTTATCTCTCAGAAGATAAAATCCCCTTCACTGAAGACCCCTACCTGGTGCGGGGGCTCGATTACTACACACGGACGACCTTCGAATTCGTCAGCGGGGAGCTCGAGGGTCAGAACGCCTTCGCCGCCGGGGGCCGCTACGACCGGCTCGTGGAACAGTTCGACGGGAACCCGACCCCGGCCGTCGGATTCGCCGCGGGCATCGAGCGGATACTCCTTCTTCTTGACAGGGACGAGGCCCGTGACGAAAGGCTTGACGTGTACATCGTCCATACCGGGGGAAAGTGCTTTGACCGGGCAAGGAGCATTCTCGCGGAACTCCGCGGAATCGGCATCTCCGCTGACCTGGAGCCTGAACAGAAGGGCTTCAAAGCCCAGATGAAGCGGGCCAACCGGGAATCCGCTCTGAGGGCCGTAATCATCGGCGAGAATGAACTCGCGGAGAATTCCGTTACCGTTAAAAACATGGAGACCGGCGAGCAGGAAACCGTTCCCATGGACCGTCTCGTTAATTACTTCAGGGGACTCCATGGCAGCTGACATCCGTGAGGTCACGAGCCGGCTCTTTGACAAAGCCGGCATTCCCATTGCCGAAGAAAAGCTCCTGGCATTTCTTCGGTATTACGAACTCCTGAAGGAGCATAACCATGACCGTGACCTGACCAGGCTCACCCGTCTTGAGGACATTGTTATCAAGCACTTCATCGACTCAGTGTACGTTACGCGGCTCATCGAACTCCCCAACTCCCTCCTGGACATCGGATCCGGTGCCGGCTTTCCCGGCATACCTTTGAAGATCATGTTCCCCGGCCTGAAGCTCGTTCTCGCCGAGGGGCGGAAGAAGCGGGTGAGCTTCATGGAGAGGGTCGCGGCGGAACTCGGCCTTGACGATGTCGAGTTTTATCCCCACATGGTCACGGACAAGTCACACTTTTATGTTGACGGGGTTATCACCCGGGCCCTGGAGTCGGTGGACGAAACACTAGTCAGGGTGCATCACTTTCTCCCGGAAAAGGGACTGGTCATATTCATGAAGGGGCCCGATGCGGACCGCGACCTTGAAGCATGTTCGGATGTTAACACGGAACGGTACCGCCTGGTCGATGACCTGGCCTATACGTTGCCGGGAACCGAATACCGAAGGCGGCTCCTCGTGCACGAGAAGACCGGCCGCTACGAGAAACGGACCTACGTGATCATGAAAGACCGGAAGGATACCGCCGGGAAGATCATTGAATCCCCGGACAACAAGACCTTTAAACATATGAAAGCGGTCACCGGCATCGATGGAATAAAAAAAGAGGGCAAGGTCCTCGTTACCGGGAAAAAAATCATTGCAGATTTCCACAGGAAAAACCCGGACTCTATCACGGAACTTATCATCAGCGACGGGTACGTTGAGGACGACAGTGGACTCATATCCCTTGTAGACGAGTTCAACGGGAAAAGAAAACTCTATATCCTGAAGAAGTCCCTTTTTCGGGAACTTGACATCTACAACACCGGCCCCCCGGCCGCTGTCGCGGAACTGCCGGCCATTCCCGAATGGGACCGGAGCGTTCCGGCCGGGTGCACCCTGCTTCTCCCCTTCCAGGACCCGGTGAACCTCGGGTCAGTGGCAAGGTCAGCCGCCGGGTTCGGTGTGAAATCAATAGTCCTTCTCGAAGAGGCGGCCCACCCATATCATCCGAAATCGATCCGCGCCTCTGCCGGGGCCGTGTTCAGCGCGGACTTTTCCCGAGGGCCGTCTATCCATGAGATCGGTGAACTCATCCCTGACGGGGCTCTCCTCCTTGCTCTTGACAAAACAGGGACCGACATCAGGGGCTATCCCTTCCCGGAAAAATTCCTGCTGCTTCCCGGTTTGGAGGGACCGGGTCTTCCGGAAGAATTGAAGATAAACGCGGTTTCAATTCCAGTCACCGGTCAAATTGAGTCTTTGAACGCCGCCGTATCGGTTTCCATCGCCCTGTATGAGGCCTCGAAGATAAAACAGGGGGTACTTTAAAAAATATCTTTTTGAAGTCCCCTTCCAGGTATAAAGAAAAATCCCTTTATTCAGTCCCCTTCGAATTCGCAGAGATGGAATATTGAGTAGCCGGCGTCGGCGATGGCCTTGCGCCCCCCCACGTCCGGGAGGTCTATAATGAAGGCAATTTCTTCCACCTTTCCCCCGAGCTTTTCCACCAGTTTCGCGCTGGCGATGGCGGTACCCCCGGTGGCGCAGAGATCGTCTATGATGAGTACCCGGTCGCCCCGGGAGATGGCGTCGCTGTGTATCTCGATGGTGTCGGTCCCGTACTCAAGCTCGTATTCATAGGATTCGGTTTTCCCCGGGAGCTTGCCGATCTTCCTGATCAAAACCAGGCCGGTCCCGAGCTGATAGGCCAGTGCCCCTCCAACGATGAATCCCCGCGCTTCTATGCCGACCACGTAGTCTATATCCCGGCCAATATACCGCTTCGCCAGTTCATCGATTGCCAGTTTGAAACCTTCCGCATCTTGAAGAAGTGTGGCTATGTCCCTGAACATGATCCCCTTTTTCGGGAAATCCGGTATGCTTCGTATCTTCGACTTCAGCGTCTCTTCAACACTCATGTCTCCTCCCTGGGAAATATTTGCGCCACACTACACTTACCGGCGATTTCATCAAGAAAAATATGGATTTATCCCCATTAAGCAACAGGTCCTTGCGGGATTAGAATTCTACAGCAATCTTGACGAAGATATTATTCCTGTCCACCGGATTCCTGGTAAGGAAATGATTAGTGAGATAGCCGCTGAAGAGTACCCCGGTCGGATTCGACGCCAGGTTGATTCCATCCATGGCCCGTACCGCCCCCGGTGTTTTGACGATGTAAGACTGGTTTTCCCAGTAGGCCGCGATCCGAAAGTTTTTGTTAAACTGCCAGCCGATGCCGGCACCAACAATGCGGGAGGTCTTGTCCGCGAACCCCCCGGTTCCGGTATAGGCCGCGAGCCTGCCGTACTTCCTGCCGTAGGCGAACTGCCCGATGACGATGAGGGGCGCCGGCTTGACTATCGGTGCCAGGTTGAAGTGAAGCCAGGCGTAACCGACGAGACAATCCTGGCGATACACAGGATTCGTAACCATGCCGGATGCGTTAAATTTACGGCCGGTCTTTTTCTCCGGGAAGGTTATTCCCCCCCCTGTTTTAATCAGATCCATGTCCCAGGCCAGTGAAAATCCCCAGTACCCTTCCCGAATTGTCCCGATTTCAAAGGGTTCCCCGGCGATATAGGCGGCGAGTAAATCGTCATCGGACGGGTTGTGCTTCTCGGCGATTTCGTCCCGGTAATGAAAACTCAGGTAGAGCCATCTTTTTATGGGTGAAAGGGTGACCATGTGGTAATATGACTTGGCGTCAAAATAGGTTTCATTGAGGATTTCCCTGTTCTGGTTTTTATAACCCTCTCCATTGGTGATTGCGAAAGTATAGCTCAGTATCTTAAATATATCAATTTCCGCTTTTGCCCCGAAATCAGCGCTGTAATCCGTGGAAAAACCATCCAGTACGCGTTTTCCCTCATCAAACGAGAATTCTTTGTCGATCCAGCGGAGATCCGATCTTTTCAGAATAAAACCGGAATTTGGCGTCTGGACCTTCCCGAACTGGGCCCTCAGGGCGACCGGGTACTTGTCTGTGCCAAAGACATGTTCCGCCTGGATGTAGACGAATTTCAGGTACAGGTTGTTCGGCCCCTCGCTGGAACCGTGAGTATCAATATCAGTAATAACATGGACGCTGAAAATATCGCCCAGGTTTTTTTTAAAAGTCAGGTAGACCCGCTGCACCCGAAAGGTATTGTTATGATTTTTGCTCTGGACACTGCTCGTCCTTCCCCACCTGCTTATCCTTGAGAAGTTGTCGCTCTGCCAGCCGTACAGGTTGGCCCATTCCATATAGAGTGTCGCTCCGATTTTCAGACTCTGGTCCTTTTCAAATCTGTCCTCTCTACTCCGGGGCTCCTTATCCTGAGCGGATAGTTGCATACCTGCAAACAGAAATACCAGTACTGTCAACCCAGGGAGGACAAATTTTTTCATAAACAATACTCCTTTCAGAGTTTTTAGATTGCGGTTAAAACAGGGTATAATCCGTTATGAGTTAGAGTAACAAATTTAAAATTTTTACCAACAAAGACAATAGTATATTTTACTTCAGTTTTTATCCCTAAACATGCTTTTTTAGAGCACAATAATTGTATATAATATTCTCACGACGTCGAAGGCGGCGGGAGAACAGGCTAAAATAGTGATTAAAACAACAAGAAATAGTTCAGGAAAAATTAATGATTTTACTTGCATATTGAGTAAAAAATAGAAACAATTCATCTCAACAATAAACAACCCTGTGGCCTTAATGTTGAGACATCAATAAAAATTTTGATTTTGTTATGATATTGTCAGGCTATTTTAAAGAAATTTGCAAACGGATGGGAGCTTTTTTATGAGTTTATTCAGGTCTGTATCTCCAGTTTTTATCTGCATTCTGCTCACAGCATCACTCGCCGGTGCCGGGGACTTTCTCGCTGAAACAAGACGGGAGTCCCCCTTAAAGAAGAACAACAATAACAGCCAGGTCTACCAGCTCCAGGAGACGTTCAGGAACATCTATGAGCTCTACAAGGACTCGGTGGTCTTTATCAGCACGGAAAAGACCGTGAAGATGCGCTACGGCCATCCCTTCATGGAGGACCCCTTCTTCAGGGAATTCTTCGGTGAGCGGTTCAGCGAGCCGAGGGAGAGCTCCAGGAAGAGCAAGGGCCTGGGGACCGGGTTTGTCATATCAAGAGACGGGTATATCTGCTCTAACCATCACGTCATTCACCAGATGGATTCGGTCACGGTAACGGTGAGCGGAAAAGAGTACGAGGCAAAGGTTGTCGGATCAGACCCGATAACCGATATCGCCCTCCTGAAGATCACCGGCAGGGAGGAGTTCACCCCGGTCTATTTCGGTGATTCCGACACGGTGCGCATCGGGGACATGTCCGTCGCCATCGGGAACCCCTTCGGCCTGGACAAGACCATCACCACCGGTATCATCAGCGCAACCGGCCGCCGCAGCGTGGACCAGATGGGGATAGACCACATCCAGACCGACGCATCGATCAACCCGGGGAACTCCGGGGGCCCCCTCATCAACCTGGACGGCGAGGTCATCGGGGTGAACCGGATGATCTACTCCCGGACCGGCGGGAACCTGGGGATCGGTTTCGCCATTCCTATCAACGAGGCGAAGAAGACCCTGTACGAGCTGAAGAAGCACGGGAAGGTGAAGCGGGGCTATATCGGCGTCCACATTTCACCCTTGACCGAAGAGTTCGCGAAGGAGCTCGGCCTGAAAAAGCCCGAGGGTGCCCTGGTGGGGGCAGTCATAGACGGGAGCCCGGCTGAAAAGGCGGGCCTCAAGGTAAAAGATGTTATCATAAAGGTGAACGAAAAACCGGTGAAGGACTTCAGAGACCTGGTGGGAGAGGTGAGTAAAACCCCCATCGGGAAAAACATCCGGGTTACCGTGTGGCGCGATAAAAAAGAGGTGAACTTCTGGGTGCCCGTTGCCGAACGGCCGGCGGAATAAACGCCAGCTACAGCTCGGCGACGTTTTCGTCCCGCCGGGATTCTTCCGAGACCTCCTTGTTATCGCTCGGACCTCCGGATTCGTCTTCCGGATCATTCCGTTTATCAAGCTCCTCCTCCTTCAGTTCCGGCAGGTCCCGGTCCCGGAGTCGGTAAAGTATCTCCTTCGTCGCCCGTTCTTTCCACTTCCGGGCGTCCATGTTGTGGCGCCCGTAGGGGTAGTGTTCGAGGTACGACTGGAAGTCCCGGGCCGCGACGTCATAATTTTCGAGCTGGTAATAGGAGAAGCCCTTCTTTATCAGGGCGTCCTGGTCCTTATGGGCGTAGCCGTTTGCCAGGGTCTTGTTGAAGTATTTTATGGCTGAATGATATTTCCCCACCGAGAAGTAGGACTCCCCTGTCCAGTAGAGGGAATTCTCCACCTTTTTCTCCTCAGGAAAATTCCTGATGAGACGTTTGAAGTATGAAATTGCCGCATAATAGCTCCCCCGCTTGAAGCTGTCGTAACCGCTCCGGTATACCTGCTCCAGGAAAGACTTTCGCACGTCCCCGGTATAGGGGCTGAAATTTCCGTAGTACTTGAGGAAGTACTCGTACAGGTCGTAGGCCTGGTTGTCCCGCCCCATCTTTTTATAGGTACGGGCCTTTCCGAGAATGGCCTCCTCGTTGTCCCCCTTTTCGGTGAGGGCGATGTCGAACATCCGCTTCGCCTTGTCAAGGGATCCGGTTTTCAGGTAGGTATGGCCGAGCTCCGTGTAGACCCTGCTCCGGAAGTCGCGGTTGCTCGACATGTTCAGGAGGTTGAAGAGCTGGTAGATTCCCTCCTCGGTGTAGCGCTTCATCACCCTGAGGCGGGCCAGGCGGGCGTTAATCTCCTTTACGAGGTTTTGGTCCGCCTCTTTGAAGTTTTTCAGTATATACAGGTATTTCAGGTAGGCGAGACGGTTCAGGCCGAGCTTCTCGTAGGACTGGGCGATATAGTAGTAGGCCTCGACCTGGGAGCGGGTCCCCGGATACCGGGCGATGACCCGGGTGAAAACGTTGATAGAGCTGTTAATCGCCTCCCGGTCGCCCCTCTCGTACATGAGAACACCCTCTGTCAGGAGCTGACGTGCCTCCCGCTCCGGCTCTATGCGCTGCATGTAATAGGCGAAGAGGCTGATCCCGATAAGAATAAAAATCGCACCGATGATAACGCCGTTTTTCATTGAGTATTCCTGTTGAGACGGGTGTTGCGTGTTCCGATATTAATGTATCGGTTATAAACTCTCTATTCTGTACCGGTTTATAATCAGAACGCGACAACTAATAACCTATGGGAACCCCTATTAATTTAACAAGAGGTTCCCTTGGGGTACAAATTTTGGTTTAAATTTTATTGAGCCTCGATCAATCAAGGCTCAATAAAATTGTTGGATGTACCCTTTATATCATAATAAATACTTTACGTCAATTACTTACCTGCCATAGTGTTGACGCGGGAGCGGATATTCAGTTAATTTAAAGGGTAACCATTGCCGTTGACGGCAGACCATACTAAGAATGAAAATAACCGGCAGACCATATGCTGAAACTCGATTATAAAATACGGAGCCGCGACTACGATACCCTGATAAGGGTCATCAGGGACAATAAACTCGAGGTGAACCTCGATGACATTAAAAAGGCTTACGACTTCGCGGCGTCCGCCCACGAGAACCAGAACCGCCTGTCCGGGGAACCCTTCCTTATCCACCCCCTGGAGGTGGCCATCATCCTCGCAAAGCTCGGGATGGACACGGAAACCATCGTTGCCTCCCTCCTCCACGATACCGTGGAGGACACCGGCACCACCCTTGAGTACATCAGGAAGAACTTCAGTGAAGATATAGCGCTTCTGGTTGACGGGGTGACCAAGATATCGCATATCAAGAACCGGTCCCGGGCAACGGCACAGGCGGAGACTCTGCGGAAGATGCTCATCGCCACCATCGAGGACATCCGGGTAATCATCATAAAGCTCGCTGACAAGCTCCATAACATGCGCACCATCATGTTCCACCCCCCGGATAAGCAGGAGCGGATAGCCCGGGAGACAATGGACCTCTACGCGCCAATAGCAAACCGTCTCGGCATGTCGAAGATCGGATCAGAACTCGAAGACATCGCCTTCACCGTCCTCTATCCTGACGAGTACCGGATAATCGAGGAGAAGATCGCCCAGCGGAAAGACGATGTGGAGAAATATATCGACAGCGTGCGCAAAATCCTGACCGAAAAGCTCAGGGAGCTGGACATCAAGGCCGAGATAACCGGCCGGGCCAAGCATTACCTCTCGATATACCGGAAAATCCAGGAGCAGAACAAGTCATTTGACGACATCTACGACATCCGTGCCATACGGATAATCACCGGCGAAATAAAAGACTGCTACGGCATCCTCGGGATCATCCACACCCTCTGGTCGCCCATAACCTCCCGGTTCAAGGACTACATCGCTGTGCCGAAATCGAACATGTACCAGTCCCTCCACACGACGGTCATCGGGCCCGAAGGATTCCCCATGGAGGCGCAGATACGCACCGAGGAGATGCACGCCACCGCGGAGATGGGGATCGCCGCCCACTGGATGTACAAGGAGAAGAAGACCCTCAAGAAGGAGTATAAAAACCTGAAGCTCCTCAACGACATAAAGGAATGGCAGAAGGATCTTAAAGATTCCCGGGAGTTCATGAAGAGCCTGAAGATGGACCTCTACGAGGATGAAATCTTCGTGTTTACTCCCCAGGGAAAGATCATCAAGCTGGCAAGCGGGGCCACCCCTGTCGATTTCGCATTCGCCATACACACCGAGATCGGTCTTCACACCACCGGTGCCAAGGTGAACAACAAGATCGTTCCCCTCAGGACCAGGCTCAAAAGCGGTGACATCGTTGAGATCCTGACGAGCAAGAAAGGGCACCCTTCCGAGGCATGGCTCAAGTTCGTGGTCTCGCCCCGGGCCCGGTACAAGATACGGCAGTGGATCAGGAAGCAGAACGAGGATCTCCAGATCCAGGAACCCCCGGAGTCTAAAGAGCATAAAGAATCCAAAGCCGCTGCAAAAGAGTCCCATGAAGAAGACAGCAGGAATATCGCCGAGGTCTTCATCCCGAAGGATGAGCAGCTCAAGCTCGAAAAGTATTCCAAAAAATCTGATTTTGGGGTCACCATTGACGGGGCGTCCAATGTCCTTATCAAGCTCTCCCAGTGCTGCCAGCCTATACCGGGGGACGACGTCATCGGGTTCATCACCAGGGGCCGGGGCATTACCGTTCACAAGAAGACTTGTCCCTCACTGAAGCGCCTGAAGTCTGAAAAAGAACGCTTCATCAACATCGTGTGGGAGGAATCGGGAAGCTTTTATCCGATCAAGCTGGCGGTCCACTCCGTTGACCGCCCGAACCTCCTGAAAGACATCCTGGACGAGGTATCACTGTGTAAGACTAACATCCTTAAGGCCGAGGCCGAGGTCAGGGACGGATCCAACGCCGTTTTCAAATTCATTCTCGAGGTCAAGAGCCAGTCGCACCTCAATGAAATAATTACCTGCGTCAGGAAGGTCCAGAACGTGAACGAGGTTTACAAGATCAACGAAAAGGTGGTCCTGAAATAATTGATGGATGTTGTTCTGGGCTCTTCCTCCCCAAGGAGGAAACTTATCCTCTCCGGAATTATTGAATCCTTTTCCGTGGTTGCCCCTGACATCAACGAGGACCGGCTCCCGGACGAAAAACCCGTACAATACACCCGAAGAATCTCCGAGAAAAAATGCGCCAGTATACAGAATATGGCTCCGGACTTTACCGGTGATCATCTTATCATAACATCCGATACCACGGTCGCCTGCGGCGACACGATACTCGGAAAGCCCGCCGATATGGACAGCGCCGTGTCCATATTCAGGCTCCTGAGCGGTATGACCCACCAGGTAATCACCGCCGTTACCATCCTTACATTCAGCGAGGGAATGTTCCGCGAGATGTTCACCGGGCACGAAGTTACCAATGTTTCGTTTAAAAAACTGGATAATGAAACGATTTATAGATATCTTGGACTTATAGAGTTCAGTGATAAGGCTGGAGGATACGCCTTCCAGGAGCACGGGACCATGATTATCGAAGGCTTCAGCGGCTCCGTAACCAACATCATAGGTTTTCCTCTAAGGCTTTTTTTCAGGATGTCGGCAGAACTTGGTATAGTTGACAAACTCTTCACTGTATGACTCCCTGAAAAAACATTGACTACATAAATCTCGTGCCTTATAACTGACTCCACAAGGCGCAAAGCAGAGGTATTCTAATGTCAAAACGGAAGCAGTATGTCATAGACAAGAAATTTCAGTTCAAGACCACCTTCACCATAATCGGTGTAGTGGCGATTATCACCGCGTTCATCATCGGGGCAATTGCCACGAGCGTTGTGTATAACAACACCAAGATACGAAACATCTACGAGATCGAAGACAACATAGTCCACTTCCTCACCTCCCGTACCGTTGCAGGCGAAGACAGGGCCTTCGAAAGGGCCATTGACGATGTAACCATGAACCACACCAAGAACATGAAGACCCTCAACACCATCATACGGTTTAACAATATACTCCTTATCATTCTTCTCGTTATTATTATTACCGAGGGGATAGTTCTCTATGTTCTTCTCATACGGAAGACCCACAAGATCGCTGGGCCGATTTACGTCATGAGCAACTACATGAAACAGATCATTGATGGAGAGAAGCCGAGGTTCCGGCCATTGCGTAAGAACGATGAAATGAAGGAGTTTTACAAACTGCTCCAGGATACTATCGACAAGCTTATGAAATAGGTGCTCTCAGGGAACCTCTTTGAAAAGGGCCTCCACGGTTTCCTTGACCACCGGATCTTTCGAGTTGAGACAGAATACTGAATACCTGATCTGGGGATATATCTTTGAATAGTAGAGCTTGTAGTAATTCGTCTTGAGAAGAAGGTTGTATCTCCCGAACCTGTTCTCGAATACGAATTCCCCCATTATCTCGTCCGTGTCCGGGTCAAGTTTCCGCACCTTGTAACCGTATCCTTCTTTTTTAACATTGGTCCCCTGCTCTATCTGTTCCTTCACCATGTCAAGGGACATCATCTTATAGGCGAAATTTTCCCTCAGCTTGAAAATATCTCCAGAAATGATGTCCCGCTTCAGTTCTGCCAAATTTTCCTTGAAGTGCCGTGAGTCGGACTTGTTTTTCCTTTTTTTATACTTGTTGGAGCCGAAAAAATAGTCAACCACCAGGTCTATTTCGTTATCACTGCCTTTATCAATAATGAGGGTGGATATCTTTTCGGAACCGGTAAAATCGGTGAGCAGGATCACCGTGTCATCGTCAATAGATTGCAGAAAAAATGTGTTAATGTTCAGCCTGGAGAACTCGGGCTTTTCCGAAATCAGCATGAGTTTATGATCGGTCAGCAGTTCATGCTCATTGAAATAGATTCCGCCCCTGCCGTCCATGACCAGGGTGACGAGTAAAATTGGAAGAATCAGGTATACGTGTTTCATAACAGCACCATTTGTTAGTTTTTCATGAGAGGCGCGATGCACCTCTCATGCAGAAACCATGAAAATGCGTTCTCATGCATTTTCATGTTAGTGAACCTGTATATGGTTATAATATATCGATTTATAGAATAATTGCAAATACTTTGTGTAATTCTACTGTCCCTCTGGTTAAAACCCAGCATGCTTTCATAACAGGTTGAGAATAAAAAATGCTTGACTCACGGTGATTGGTCGCACAGATTTAAAAAAAAGAATGGGAACCAGGTATTGAAATAACTACGGTTTCCATGGGGGTACTTTTTTGCAGATGTACCCTTGCTGGGAAGATACTGTCCCACTATAAAGATTTACTACCGGTTGCAGAGACATAACGCTCAGTAGCGCTAAACTACGGCGCAGATTCTGCCGTATTTATTACTGGTTTCTGAATGAGAGGCGCATCGCGCCTCTCATTCAGAAACCATAAAAATGCATACTCATGCATTTTTATGGTAGCGAAACACGGATACAGGTTAGCCATGAAGAAAAAAATCCATCTCATACTGCTGTTGATTCTCATCACCACGACTGTTGTTCTTCTCTTCCGTCCCCTCATATCGAGCCCGGACATATCCAGGGAAGAGCCTGCCAGGACTTATTTCGAGTCTGAAGACAGGTACATCGAATTCATTGAAAATCACGTTTCCTTCAGCGAGATCACGCTTGATGTCGTGTCAGTCAAGCGGGGGGACAACTTCTGGAAGCTTGCGAAAGAACACGGCGTTGACATAGACACCCTTATCGGGGCAAACCCGCACTGGAATGACCTCACAGCACGGGTAGACCAGAAAATCGTCATACCCTCTGAAAAGGGGATTCTGCACTTCACCTACAGTCCCGGTGATACGGACGAACTGATCGAAACATTCGGAATCGAAGAAGAGGAAATCGTCACCCAGGATCTCCCCTTCATGTACAGTATCGTCTCACGCTATAAAAAGGAGAACCTCCCCGTTGCCCTGTTCGTTCGGGGCGCGAAGCCGTCCCCTGAATTCATGCAGGATGAACTGGCCAGTCAGTTCCGCCTCCGCGAGATGTTCCGATCTCCACTCGGCGGGCGGTTCAGCTCCTGGTACGGCAGGAGGACCCATCCGATCTTCAAGAACCGCAGCTTTCACAACGGGGTTGACATAGCCGCCCCCCACGGGACCCTGGTAGGGGCCGCACGGGAAGGTCGGGTCATCTCTACCGGCTGGATGGGTGGGTATGGGAAGACGGTTGTTATACGGCACGACAACGGTTACAAGACCCTGTACGGCCACCTCTCACGGATACTGGTCAGGCCGGGGCAGTACGTGACGAGCGGAAAAATAATCGGCAGGGTCGGATCCACCGGATTCTCAACCGGCCCCCACCTTCACTTCACACTCTGGCACTATGAAAAACTGATCAATCCAATGAAAATACTCTGGTGACATGGAACCGGACCTCCAGAAAATAATCGAAAAGACCCGTCACCTCTCCCGCCTCATTGACGAACATGAGATCTCACAACGGTACCATGAATCCCGGGAAAAAATGATCGCCGACAGGAAGGCACAGGAACTCTACGGGAAACTTGTCGTCCTTGGAAGCGGAATAAACCGGCAGGTCTCGTCCGGCGGCCAGTACCGGCCGGAGCAGTCCCAGGAAAACGAGATGCTCCAGCAGGAGATCCAGGAGAACGATCTCGTCCGGGAGTTCATCATCGCCCAGAAGGAGTACCTTGATCTGATCATGAAAGTCGCGGACAGGATCAAGAATCCGGTACCCGAATGACAGAAGTAACGTTTAACGCCCTGGAGTACACCGGCGAGGGCGGCTTCGCCAGGGCAACGTACCGTTTCACCGGTGATACCGCCGGTTTCCCGTCTCGGGAATCCTCAGGGCCTGTGAACTCGCCGCTAAGCCAGGCTCGGTCAAGGTAGTGATTTGCCATCCTGCTGCTGCCAGGTAAATGATTTCATGCAAAACATGGTTTGCAATCATCAATCAGAATTCCTGTATTCTTATCAGCTTGACAGAATCCGAGTATAATAAAATAATTCACCGGATATGAATGGACCATGCCAATTGATGCGGCTCTTGCTCCTTTCCACCTTCACCATTGTTATATTCACATCCTGCGGTGATGAAACAACAGGTGATATCGTTAACCTTTTTCTCATCAGCCAGGCCGTTCCTGGAGAGACCTACTATGTCGACGCAACTGGCGAAAGCGATTCCAACGACTGCCTCTCTTCTGACGCACCGTGTAAAACCCTGGATTTTGTCAACCGCGCATCATACAGGGGCGGCTCCCGGGTCCTCTTCAAGAGGGGTGAAACCTTCCGGGGGCAGCTTATTCCGAAAAGCGGAACCCTGTTCCATGATACCTGTTATGGCGCGTACGGCAGCGGTGACAAGCCGGTTCTTCTCGGATCGGTAAACATGAGCCAGACCTCGGACTGGATTGACGAGGGGGAAAACATCTGGCGGTGCGCGACAACCTTTGACACCGACGTCGGCAACCTCATTTTTGACAACGCCGCCGGTTTCGGGTTTAAGAAATGGAGCCAGGGGGACTGTACCTCCCAGGGTGATTACCATTACCGTCTGACCACAGGCAAAGGGGCCCGGTTTTGACATGGGAGCATTCGAACAGTAACTGGTATCTCAAGTTAAATTATTAGAAGTTATCTCAAAAATAATTGTCATTGCAGGTCCCTCGTAATACTCGGGATAAACTCCGCGAAACAATCTCACAATATATTTTGATATAACACTATGTTTATTAAGAATCAATGATAAAATTTACACTATAGTGAGATTGCGAGGCTATCATAGATAGCCTCGCAATGACAGATAATAATGCGATATACCTAATGCATTTTTGAGATAGGTTCCAGAGTTTCCCTGATTTTTTTAAATTTTTTTTTAAAAAAAACCCATTCCCAATCGTATAGCTTTACAGCCGCCCGATAAACAGGAGCCTTTTCTTCCCGGGAAAAAGGATGCTGTTTTTTATTCGGCCACGGGGCACGAAGAGCCATATTCATCAAGGCCCCCGCTTATTACAATACAAGGAGTCAAATCATGTCAAATCTCGCTAACGCACAGGTTGAGGGGTTCGCAACCCACGATCCGGTCCTCAGGGAAACAAGAACAGGAAAAGCTGTCTGCAATTTTTCCCTGGCGGTAAACCATTTTTCCAGTTCCGACGATGAGCCGAAGGTGTCATACGTGGACGTGGAGACATGGGAAAAACTCGCCAAAGTCTGCGCAGAAGGAATTTCCAAGGGAAAGCGCATCATGATCTTCGGCAACCTCCGTCAGGACCGTTGGGAGGGGAAGGACGGAAAGACCCAGTCAAAGATAAAGGTTGTCGGGAACAGTGTCCGGTTCCTGGAATCCTACAAATCGACCGCTACCGATGACGGAAAGCCGGCAGAAGCCGCGTAAGGCACTCATAAAGGCCCCCTCCGGGGGCCTTACCCTTTTTCATTCCCTTCAAGCAGTTTTTTCATACCTGCGATATCGCTGGTGAAATACCCGTTCACCCCGGCGTCGGAAAGTCGACTTACCTGTGCAGGCTTTGTCACGTCCCTCACGTATACCCGAACCCCCTTTTCCTGCACCTGGGCGATAAGCGCCGGATTGGCGAAATAGGAGGTGCCGATCATCTCGGGAATGAGGAAAACATCCGTCCTGAATGACCTGACAAAATTCAGTATACCGCTGCGAAAGAGGGCATATATCCCGACAGCTCCCATGAGGGAAAAGGTAACCGGGGCGTCCGGTATGATATTCCGAACCTCATCGAGGGGTGCCGAATATCGGGAGGTGAACATGACCCGGTCATGGGCGCCCCGGGCGTTTACCATGCCGGCGCACGCGGCGGCCTCGGTTCTTCCCTTGAAAGGTATATCGATTACAAATTTTTCCCGGGGGAATTCATCGAGAACAACATCCAGGTCGGGGAAGAGACCTTCGCGGATGCCGGCGATTAACCGGCCCCCTCCGCTCCCGGCCGTGTTCTCTGAAAAATCCTTCCTCAGCTCTTCAGCCGTTTTACTTTTCATTGAAAAAAGAATATCCCGGGAAATACCGTCGGTCCGCGGAAGCACCAGGACCGAGCCGTCCACCGCTGTGCCGACTGACAGGGTGACCGCGTCGCTGTCCATGTCGAATGATTCACGAATCGTGTCGATTATGACAAAGGGTTTGACCGGGTCTCCGCCGTTCTTGGAAATAATGACCGGTTCGGGGAAATAAAATGGTTTCATAACCTCTCCTTAGTGCGGGGCACATCTAAAAACCAGCATTTACAATTTTTTCGAGAATTGTAAATGCTGGTTTAATAAAACGTTGTGCTCCCTGGGGGTTTCTAAAAATGAGTTTTTAGAAACCCCCTATATTTACATTATCAGAATAATTTTTTTCTTTACAAATACGGAATATTATCTATTGTATGGGCACTCCTGATAAACAGGATGCTAATACAGAGGATATGTATGGCCAGGGCGACATCACTCGTAAAAGCGTACCTCTCTGAGACTATACCAGCAGAAGGCGGTTTCATCGTTACGGCCTTTTTCCAACCTGGGTCTCAGTATGCCGTATATGAAATCACTGCCTATAAAAACGTCAAGGATGTTTACAGAAGAGACGGGGCATTTATTTTTAAAACTGACGGCGGCAGAACCCATATGCTCGTGGAACCGGCAACCTATCCCCAGAAACACATTGAACCAGCGAACAGGGAAGAAGGAAAATCTATCCCGTACCGTTTCAACGAAATGACGATTTACAACTGCGTTCGCCATGAAAAGGCCATGATACCGAATGAACCGGTGTCTCTCCATACCTCATTTACCGTTCTTGAACATGACGTGGATTATTTTTCCTTTATTTTTTATCCTACGGAAGACGTGTACCTGGCAATCAGGAAATTTATCTCTGACAGCCTTTACAATGACTGCAGCCTCACCAGACGCGATTCTCAGGAAATCACTTCCACCCTGCTCGGCACGATTAAAAAATTTACAGTATGGGAATAGTTATTGCCGTTACATTACTGAATCCGGGAGCGTTTATTAATACACGCATCCCGTGTAACTATTAATGATACCAGAGGTGACAATAAACAATAATGGGTTCAGATAACTCAGATTCAAACAGTCAGCCGGAACAGAAAAAAAATCTGATTACAATACTAAGAGAGTCATTCAAAAAGAAAGAAGCTCATCCCTTTGGCCCTTCCGAGTTCAAGAAACTCGACATACACCGGAGGAAGATGGTCAAGGGGATATTCAAACTCTCGGAGCTTAACGCCAGGGATATCATGATACCTCGGGTCGACATTGTCGCTGTCGATTCCGATACCGATCTTAAAACAGTCGTGAAAAGGGTGCACGAAGCGGGACACTCCCGTGTTCCGGTTTTCGAGGAAACCATTGACAACATCATCGGTATTCTCTACGTCAAAGACCTGCTGAAACGGCTCATCGATACCTCGAGAAAAAAGTTCAACCTGAAAAAAATCCTCCACGAACCGTATTACGTTCCCGAGACCATGCCCCTTGACGAACTGCTTTTGGAATTCAAGATTCGGAAACTCCACCTGGCAATCGTGGTTGACGAATACGGGGGAGTCGGGGGGATAGTGACCCTGGAGGACATCCTTGAGGAAATTGTCGGCGAGATACGTGACGAATTTGACGTTGACGAGCTCCCTGAAATCGAAAAAACCGGGAAGAACGTGTACGAGGTTGATTCCCGGATGCCCATTTCCGAGTTTAACGAAAAGCTTAACATGAAACTGACGGAAAACGGTTTTGACACCATAGGAGGGTACGTCTTCGATCTCTTCGGCAAGATCCCGATGAAAAACGAAACCGTTAAATATGGGGGACTCACCTTTAAGATCAAGGACATCAACGGTACCGTCATCAACAGGATAATCGTTACCATAAACAACAAAAATTAATCCCGTGGAAATACAGAAAACGACCGGCATCGTGCTGTCATCCCATGGATACGGAGAGGGGAATATCCTGGCCGTGGTATTGACCCGAGAATACGGCAAGAGAAAGTTTATTTTCAAGGGACTCAAGAAGAGCAGGCGCCGGCCACAGTCCGGGGCTGAGGCCGGGGCTGTCGTAAGCCTCATGTACTATCACCACGAAGGGCGGGACGCCTCCATTGTAAACGAATTCCAGCTGAAAAAACACCACCGGGAGATCAGAAACAGTTTAGATAAGATATTTCACCTGGCCTTCATGCTCGAATCAGTGGAAAAGTCGATCGGCTTCAACGACGAGAACTCCGTGGTATTCGATCTCCTCGCCGCCGGTATCGACGCCCTGTCAGAAACAGAAAAGCCCGCCCACTGCACCGCCTTCTTTTTGGTCCACCTCCTCAGGCTCCACGGCCTTCTATCCGATCTGACGCACTGCAAGGTCTGCGGAAAGACCCCGGAGAGATATACACTCGACGCCTCAGATTTAAACCCGATATGCCGGGACTGCGCCGGGGAAAATGAAAAGAAAAACATCCCCGGAACCATCGTCTCGAAGACAATCTTTCTTGGCAGGGCGGCGTCGGAATTTCTCGTTCAGTCTCAAAGGGTCAAGTATTCAGTCATGGCCCTTGACCGTTTCAGCGATCACGTTGTCCTGGACCTTATCTTCTTCATAGCGCTGTTTCTGGAAAACTACTTCCACTGCTCCCTCAAGTCCAAGGAATTTGTTCTTTCTGAGCGTTTCTGAGTTCAGGGTAAAGTCTAAATGGCGGGTTTGTCATAGTAGGGATTGAGCTGGTAGAACTCGTTCTCAACGTAGTGAAGGAGTTCGCTCCGGAACTCCTTGAGTTCCTCGTACCGGGAGCTTCTCAGGAAATAGAATTCGAGTACCTTGCTCCCCTTGATGATAAAATCGAGCAGTTCGATATAGACAATGTCGGGAAAACCGAACCCTTCAAGGCCCTTGACCTCGAATTCCCTTTTGATCATGGTAAAACTGTTCAGGGTACTCTGGAAGCAGTCGATAACTTCCTTCCCGATTCTGTTTTCCTTGAGTTTCTGTTTCAGCGAATTCATGATAAACTGCAGCCGGAACAGCTTGCCGTCCCGCTCGTTATAATAGTAGGCGAGATAATCGTGGTTGGCCTTCATTTTCTTTTTTAATTCAAAGGCAAGGTTTATTATTCTTTTCAGGTCAGCGACGAATACGAAGGTGTTTTCTGTCCTGTTCTCGAGAAAATTCTTTACCGCTATTTCATCCATCTTCCAGCCCACACTGTTTGAACTCTTCGAGAAGAACTGGTTGAGCTTCGTCATGAACTGCCTGAACTCTGTGACGTTATCGAAAGAATTACCGTAATCATCCAGTATTTTCATGGCATCGTTGCAGAAGGGCTTGAAATGCTTCTCGAAACTGTATTCTGTTTTTCGCGTAAAACGGTGATAGGCAGCAGCAAGATAATGGAGGTCACTGACCGATCTCTTTGCCAGGCGCAGAAGTAGGTGCTTGAAGTTGGACGAATTAGCGTCAAACGCATTGATAATGCCTATCAGTGATTCCTTCGCCTCTGCAAGATCCTCCCTGGTCATGGGGCGGCATGACATGCAGGAAACCAGTGAATTCTCGATATATACAAGGGATGACAGGTGAGAGCTTTCAAAGTTAATATCGAATGATTTGGCCTTCTTTATGTCAGAAAGCCTTTTCTTTTTTTCCTCGGAGATCTCGAGCCGGTTCGGGTTCTTATTTTCGTACTCTTCCCAGTTGTCAGGGATCTTGTTGATCCGTTCTAAAAGCTCAACATCCTGCTTTTTCAGCACGTTCCGGTAATATCGGGCCCTGGATTCCTGGAAAATAAGAAAGTAGTCTTTCTCCCTTCCATGCAACCGGCTTTCGTCCCGATTCTCATCGGTATTTGATGTTCCGTTTATATTCACCTGATTATCTGTCAATTTGCATTTTGGAGTTTTAATTCAGTATAATGACGGGTCCGGTTACTGTCAAGTATTTCCCCTGATGTGCCCCGGTCATGATAAAAAACACTTGATCTTACCGCCTCCCTGTATGAGGTAACAGTAGATCACGCAGGGAAGAGGAAACCATGATAGAACGATATTCACGACCCGAAATTAGCCGGATATGGGAACTTGAAAACAAGTTCAATATCTGGCTTGAAATAGAGATCGCGGCCTGCGAGGTCCATGCCGAGATGGGGATAATACCCGCTGGAGACCTGAAGGTTATAAAGGAAAAGGCCTCCTTCGAGGTGGAGAGAATACTGGAGATAGAAAACCAGGTGCACCATGACGTCATCGCCTTCCTCACCGCGGTCGGGGAGAAGGTGGGGCCCGCGAGCCGTTATATCCACTACGGCCTCACCTCGAGCGATATCGGCGACACGGCCCTGTCGATGCAGATACGGCAGGCAGGGGTAATAATATTAAAGGGTCTGGACACTCTGATCGATGCCCTCAGGAAAAGGGCTGTTGAGCACAAGATGACCCCCTGCATGGGGCGTTCCCACGGGGTACACGCCGAGCCGACCACCTTCGGCATGAAGATGGCCCTCCACTGTGAGGAGATGAAACGGAACCGGATGCGCCTGGAACGTGCCATAGAAAACAACTCCTTCGGGAAATTCTCCGGGGCGGTGGGCACCTTCAGCAACATCGATCCGGCGGTGGAAGAGAAGATCTGCGATAAGCTCAACCTCAGGCCCGACCCGATTTCGACCCAGGTCATCCAGCGGGACAGGCACGCCGAGTTCATCAGCGCCTGCGCCATTACCGCCGGGAGCCTGGACCAGCTTGCTACCGAGATCCGGCACCTGCAGCGGACCGAGGTGCGCGAGGCGGAAGAGCCCTTCCAGAAGGGGCAGAAGGGATCCTCCGCCATGCCCCACAAGCGGAACCCTATCCTGAGCGAGCGGGTCTCCGGCCTCTCCCGGGTCATCAAGGGGAACGTGAACGTGGCCCTGGACAACATGACCCTCTGGCACGAGCGGGACATATCCCACTCGTCAGCCGAGCGGGTAATCTTTCCCGACTCCACCATCGGACTGGACTATATTATACACCGGATGATCTTTATTATCGAGAACCTCCATGTCTACCCCGGGAACATGATGGAGAACATCAACCGCACCGGGGGGCTCTTCTCTTCCCAGGGCCTCCTCCTCGCCCTTGTGGAAAAGGGGATGTCCCGGGAGGACGCCTACTCCCTGGTCCAGGAACTGGCCATGCGGGTGTGGGAGCGGGAGGGGAGCCTCCTGGAACTCGCCCTGAAGGAAAAAACGGTTACCGATCGATTGACTCAGGAAGAACTCGACGCTATATTTAATCTCAACCGCTATTTGAAGAACATTGACTTTATTTACCGTAAGATTGGCCTTTCCTGAACGGGGAAACCTGCTAAAAGGCCGCCCCGGTTTTGACGATGCATAAAACAGCGGGCAAGGCGCATGACAAAAACCTATCACATAGAGACCTTCGGATGCCAGATGAACAAGGGAGACTCCGAGCTCATGGAACTCTCCCTGGCAAAGAACGGCTTCTCGCCGGCGGAAAACCCGGAGACAGCGGACATAGCCCTGTTCAACACCTGCTCCGTGCGGCAGCACGCGGAGGAGCGGGCCCTTGCCAGGATACGGCAGGCGGGAAAAGCAAACCGGGACGAGAGGATTGTCGTCGTGGCAGGGTGTATGGCCCAGCGCGTCGGTAACGAGCTCCTGGAAGAGGGAACAGCCGACATCGTTGTGGGGCCCTACCGTTCCCCTGAGATAGGGAACATTCTCGCCGGTTATTTCCGCGGCGAAGAAAACCGATCCTTCCTGACCCAGGAGCCGGAATGCCTCTCGCCACGCGTCCCGGAAGAACCGGTGGATTCCCGGGACCTGCCGTGGCACCGGTGGGTCACCATCACCCACGGGTGCGAAAATTTCTGCGCCTATTGTATTGTCCCCACGGTCAGGGGAAAGCTCGTATCCTTTTCGTCTGAAAGAATACTAAAGTATATCAATGCACTGACGAACCGGGGAATCAGGGAAATTACCTTGCTGGGGCAGAACGTCAACCAGTACGGCATGGACAGCGGGGACATCCCCTTCCCCGCCCTCCTGGAACGGGCGGCGCGGGTGCCCGGCCTTGAGCGGGTACACTTTCTCACCTCCCACCCGATGGATTTCTCCGAAGATATCGTCCGGGTCATCGCCGATTACCCGAACATTTCCCGATCGATCCACCTGCCGCTCCAGAGCGGGTCCGACCGTATACTGAAACTGATGAACCGTCACTATACCTGGCCCCGGTACCGGGAGATAATCGACATTATTGACAGGCGCCTCGGCACCTATTCCATATCAACGGACCTCATCGTCGGCTTCCCCGGGGAGACGGATGAAGACTTCACGGCGACCCTTGACGCGGTCAGGGAGGTGAGGTTCGACGACGCGTTCACCTACGCCTACTCGCCGCGGGAGGGGACCCCGGCCTTCAGCCTCAGGGAAGAACTTACCCGGAAGGAGAAGATCGGCCGCCTCCAGGAACTCATCGAGCTCCAGAGGGGCATCTCCCGGGAGAAGCTCCTGGCAAGGATTGACGCCACCGAGGAGGCTATCGTCGAGCGGCTCAGCAAAAAATCGAAGAGCTGGGTCATGGGGAAGACCTTTCTCAATCACCCGGTGGTGATACCGGGAGGCGCCGGTGACATCGGTAAAAAGATTCGGATCCTGATCAAAGGGATCAGGGGATCCACCCTCAGGGGGGTGCGGCTCCCGTAATGGGTACCCCTGATTCAGGAAACCGGAAGATGACGGCGGAACAATGACGGCAGCAGACCGTACAGTGATACTCGCCGCGTGCGTTCTCCTGCTCCTTGCCGGGAATACGGCCGCAGCGCAGACTC
>CAZEPS010000007.1:0-18644 GCA_964514165.1 uncultured Leptospirales bacterium | reverse complement strand
CTCCGATTAACGCCGCGGAAAAGGCCCTGTTCGATGAGTTCAGTGGCCACGCCCGCAGTAAAAAAAGCGGAGAAGCCTGGAAGGCGGCACGCCGCTTTTTCCGGGCCTATCCCGGGAGTCCCCTCGTGCCGGACGTCAGGCTCATGCTGGCTGAAACCGAGGCCGACCCGGAAAAGGCCCTGGATCTCTACCGGGTCCTTGTTGACAAGTACCGCTACTTTCGTAAAAGGGACTTCGCCCAGGCCAGGATCTGCGAAATACTGCACCTCTTGTCCCGGTACGAGGATCTGCTGGCCGAGTCATACAAGGGGCTCCGTCTCTTCCCCGACTCGCCGCGGCGGTTCGACTTCGCCCTGTTTCACGTAACCGCCGGCTACAAGGCCGGGCGCTACAACACCGCCGAAGAGGAGTGCCTCGACCTGGTGGAGGAGGAGCGTTCCTACGAAAAGCTGTCCCGGTCACTGCTGATTCTCTCATACCTCCAGATGAAGACCACCGGGTATTCACGGCAGTACATCTACAGCCTGAGGGAACTGGCCGTCGGCTTCAGAAAATCGGACATCCACCAGTCGATCCTCTACCTTCTCGGTGAATTCTATGAAAACAGGAAGGAATTTAACGAGGCGTGGTCAGCCTACACCGACCTGGTTTCGGAATACCCCGGCTCCCCGGAGGCCGACCTGGCCAGGGGGCGGATTCAGTATCTTGCCCGGTTCAAGCCGCGCCGGGCTTCCTACGTGCCCGACAAAAAGCTCGCCAGGAACGCTGAAACGATTGACATACACCCGGAGCGGGAGATCATTGAGGATGAACCGGAAGGCCCCGTGAGCCACGCCCTGTCTATCGGTCCCTTCGAATCTTTGTCCCGGGCGAAGACAATCAAGAACCTGGTCAGGGAATACGGCACTCCACGGCTCGTTTTAATGAACCGGGGGTACGTGGTGTACGTGGGATTCTATTCTACTATTGACCGGGCGTTTGAGACCAGGATACGACTGGCGGAGGAACACGGGATCAACGGCCGGATCGTCCGCATTGCGGGCGACAAAAGCAGGCGGTATATCTACGAGGATTAGCATGGATCCGAAGCAGACCCCCATGATGAAACAGTACATGGAGATCAAGAAGCGCCACGGTGAGGAGATCCTCTTTTTCCGCATGGGGGATTTTTACGAGATGTTCTTCGAGGACGCGGTCATCGCCTCGAAGATCCTGGACATCGCCCTCACCTCCCGGCAGAACGGCATCCTGATGTGCGGCATTCCCTTTCACGCGGCCGAGAGCTACATCGCCCGGCTCATCAAGGCGGGAAAGCGCATCGCCATCTGCGAACAGCTCGAGACGGTCCCCTCGTCGGGAACGATCGTTAAGCGTGATGTTGTGCGCATCATTACACCGGGCACGGTCATCGAATCGAACCTCCTTCAGAGCGACGAGAACAACTTTCTCGCTTCGGTCATCATCGAAAAGAACGCCCTTACCGCCGCCTTTGTCGACATCTCCACCGGCGACTTTTACATCTCGGCCATGCCGAAATCAGCCGATATGCTCAGAACGGAGCTGACGAAATTCAAGCCGAGCGAAGCGGTCCTCCGGGAGGGGGACGAACCGGACGACGAGAAATTCGCCGCCATAATCAGGGGGCGGAACATACCGATTTACCGGATCAACGAATGGCTCTACGACACAGACTACATGACGAACATCATATGCGAAACCTACGGGCTCGCGGGAATCAAGGGCCTCGGACTGAACGGAGAGCCGGAGATACGGGCCGCCGGGTCTATCATCCAGTACCTCAAGGAGACCCAGAGGCAGGCCTTCGAGCACCTGAAGTTTCCCCGGCTCTCCATGAGCTCAGACACCATGTTCCTCGACGACGCCACCATCGCGAACCTGGAACTGGTCGAAAACAGCCAGGACCGCTCGCGGAACCGGACCCTCTTCTCGGTGCTGAACCACACCGGCACCCCCATGGGAAGGCGTTCCCTGGAACGAAACATCCTTCAGCCACTGGTCGAAAAAAGTGAAATCGAAAAACGGCTCGATATCGTACAGTACCTCTTCGAGTACCACGAGCTCGCCGGACAGATCCATTCAACATTGAAAAGGATATCAGATATCGAACGCCTCATACCCCGGTTTACCATGGGAAAGATCTTTCCGAGGAATTTTCTCGCCCTCAAAAACTCGATCTTCGCCGCCGAAGACCTGGGGCTCCTCCTGAAAGACCAGCCCCACGACGGGGTCAGTTCACTGGGGAAAAACATGCCCGCCCTGGGAGAGCTGGCAGAAAAAATAGACAAGACTATAGACGACGACCCGGCCCTCTCGCCTGAGCAGGGGCGGGTTATACGGAGCGGATACAGCGAGGAACTGGACCGCCTCTACGACCTGAAGACCAACGCCAGGAACTGGATCCTGGAATACCAGGAAGAGGAGAAAAAGAAACTCGGAACAAACACCCTGAGGATTAAATACAACAAGATCCTCGGATACTATATCGAGATATCCAAGGCCCAGGCGAAAAACATTCCCGAAGAGTACTACCGAAAACAGACCCTGGTCGGATCTGAGCGTTTCACCACGGAAAAGCTCCAGGAGTTCGAATCTGAGATCCTTACCGCTTCGGATAAAATCACGGCCATGGAAAAAGACGAGATAGAGTCACTGAAGAGTGAGATCAAATCGTTCCAGAAAAACCTTCAGAAAATGGCCGGGATTATCGGCGACATCGACTTTTTCTGCTCCCTCGCCTTCTCCGCCATGGAGAACCGGTTTTCGCGGCCCTTCTTCTCCGATGAGCCGGTAACCCGGATACGGGAGGGGCGGCACCCGGTGGTGGAGAAGTACTACACGGACGAGGTGTTCGTCCCGAACGACATTTTCCTTGACGACGACGAGAACATAATCAGCATTATCACCGGGCCGAACATGTCGGGAAAGTCCACCTATATCCGCATGGCCGCTGTCATCCAGCTCATGGCCCAGATCGGATCGTTCGTCCCGGCCCGGGAGGCCCACACCGGCATCGTGGACCGGATCTTCACCAGGATTGGGGCGTCGGACAATATTTCCCGGGGGGAGTCCACCTTTCTCGTGGAGATGAACGAGACCGCCAGCATCCTTAACAACGCCACGAACCGGAGCCTTATCATCATGGACGAGGTGGGCCGTGGCACCAGCACCTACGACGGCCTCTCCATCGCCTGGGCCATCGTGGAGTACATCCTCAGGTATATCAGGGCCCGGACCATGTTCGCGACCCACTACCACGAACTGACCCGGCTCGGGAACCGCAAGGGTGTCGTGAACCATAACGTGCTCGTAAAAGAGCACCTGAGCGGTGTTGATTTCCTCCACAAGGTGGCAAAGGGGGCGGCGGACCGCTCCTACGGGATACACGTCGCGAACCTGGCGGGAATTCCCTCCCGGATAACGTCCAGGGCCCGGAAGATACTCGAGCGCCTTGAGAAGAATCCCCGGGGAGGGAGCCCTGACGAGGCATTCGACGATTCGGGCGAGGAACAGCTCCAGATATTCAACGCCGCCAACCACCGGGTGATCCAGGCCATCGAGAAGATCGATCCAGAACGGTTGACGCCGATAGAGGCGATAAACGAACTCAACAGGCTGAAAAAAATGATAGAATGATTCCGGCGCCGCGCATACCGTGAAATCGAAACATTTGTTTTGGGAACTCCCCATAATTTAGTTGAAATTACTTGATTTTTTACCGATTTTTATGATATAGCTCCATCATACGTCAGCGCACCGGTAGAGGAATAATGACTGATACGCAATTCAAGGTTGAAAACTATCTGGCCAACTCCTTCATTGTCGTTGAAGGCAAGAAGAATTCCCAGAATTTTTATATTATCCTGAAAGGGAAAGTCAAGCTGACCAAGGAGAACCCGGTCATTTCCGAAGAGCCCTTCTCTATCCTCGGCCCCGGTGACTTCTTCGGCGTGGTCTCGTGCATGAGCGGCCACTCCCGCATTGAGACCGCCGTTGCCCTGGAGAACGTATCTCTCATCAGCGTGGAACGTGAAAAATTCGGTCTCCTCATCCAGAAGAACCCGACCGTGGCGATGAAAATCATCCGTTTTTTCAGCCGCAAGCTGCGGGACTTTGACCAGGCCATCACCAACCTCACCTTCAAGAACACAGTTGAAGAGGACCCGTCCCACCTCTTCAACATAGGCGAATACTATTTGAAGAAGAAGGTGATTAACCACGCGGTGTACGCCTACCAGAGCTACCTTGAGCACTGCCCCGCCGGGGAGAACCGGGACAAGGCCCTGGCGCGCCTGAAGACCCTGAAGGCCCCGTACAAGAAACCGGAGCCGGTCTCCTCGGATTCCATGAACAGGACCTACCGGGACAACACCATGATATTCAGCGAATACGAGCCCGGCGAGGAACTATTTATTATCCAGGGCGGCAAGGTCAAAATTACGAAGATCGTCGACGAGGAGGTACTCCTCGCGGTGCTCAAGGCTGGCGACATCTTCGGCGAGATGGCCCTTCTCGACAACAAACCGAGGAGCGCGTCAGCCATCACCTTCGGCGAGGTGAACGTTTTAGCCATCAACAAGTCGAATTTCGAGAGCATGGTCCAGGCACAGCCCCAGCTCGCGACCAGGCTCATCCAGCTTTTGAGCGAGCGAATCTGGACCGCCTACCGGCAGCTTGAGAACCTGATGATACGTGACGTCATCGGCAGGATATACGACACACTCCTGATACAGATCGAGAAACAGAAGATAAGGGTATCCCCGAAGCAGTCCCACAACTTTGAATTCGGCACCAGGGAACTGGTCAACATGGTGGGACTCCCCCCGGAAAAGGGCGAAGTGCTCATGGTCCAGCTCCTGGAGGATAAACACATAACCCTCCAGGAAGGCAAGATTATCAGCACCGATCTCCAGGAACTGGAGAAGACCGTCCAGTTCTATAGAAAAAAATCGGCCATGGAAAGGAAGCGTGAAGCCAGCAAGAGCAGGACTAATTAAGGGACTCCTTCTTTCCTTCGCCTTTCTCATCATCGTCCTGGTTGCCGCAGCGGCGCTCTTTATCTACTTTTTCCCGAAAAAAACGATACGGGACCTGGTGGTCTCAAATCTCGTGGAGACCCTGGACCGGAAGGTGGAGCTTGGGGAGCTGAACTACGCCCTCGGCGGGGTCGCCCTGAAGGGGGTGGTTCTCTACAACGGGAAGTCCGAAGATGACGGGATCATGGTCAGGGCGGACAGCGTGATCCTGAGATTCTCCATGGCCGATCTTCTCAAAAAAGAGCTGAACATCAACCGTATTTTCCTGGAAAATCTCGACATTTACGCTTCCTTTGACAAGGAAGGGGTCTCGAACATCGAGAGGCTGATCCGCCATATCGCGGAGCAGGAAAAGTCGGAATTAACCACCAGGATTTCGAATGTTCACCTGAATAACGGCCGCCTTATTGCCCGGGAACTACCTGAAGACTACAGGCCACTCCGGGGCACCTGGGGGATCAACTGCATCAT
Organism: uncultured Leptospirales bacterium; assembly: GCA_964514165.1. Lineage (GTDB taxonomy): Bacteria > Spirochaetota > UBA4802 > UBA4802 > UBA5550 > CAZEPS01. Next base: position 13,119 of record CAZEPS010000007.1, on the reverse strand, counting down.
AAACCTCGTTGACGAGGAGATAATTGCAATAACCGACTGCGCCATCAACCTGCCTGAAAAGAACGGGAAGGTGCTGCCGGACATCTATATAAACACCGGGAAGGGAAAATTCGCCATCACCGGCACCGTAAAACTGGAAGACGCCTCCCTCCTCTGGGTATATGAATGGGGGAACCAGCCCCTCCCCTTTAACCGGGTGACCGGGATTATCAACGATCTCAAAATCGACACGGAATACGTCCAGGGCTTCGTCAAGGCATCGTCGACCCTGACCAACTCCAGGAAGGTCGCCCACGCCGACGGTTTCACCAAGGTCGGCATTTTCCGTGAAACTGTCCTCCTCTCCAACGTACAGGGGAGCGTTGAGTCGTCGAGTTTTCTCATTAACAGGCTCCTCCTCACCCATGACGGGGACCCGGTTGATTTCAACATAACCAACATGGAGGCCCGGTACGGGGACATCTACCCGATGCTCCACTTCGTGCTCCCGGAAAAACTTTACGGCGGGCTCGCCGGCAACCTTTCATATGAAAAGGACAGGTTCACCGGCAGGATGAAACTCACAAATCTCGGTTACGACATGAACGCGAAGATATTCAGTGATGTCAATACCGAGATTGCTTTCCGGGACAACATGTTCAAGAAAGAGGACATCCCCCTGAAGATATACGGGTTCCCGGCAGTGGCATCCGCCGCCTCTACTGATTCGTCACTGAAGAGCGTTATTCTCAATATAACGAGTGATTCTTTCGACACGGCCCCATTTCTCAAAGACCAGGGGGATGGGAAGGTGGATCTCGGGCTCCCCTTTAATCTCAGGGGAAGGCTTGCCATAAAAAAGGCCACCCACCGGGAATACACCTTTGGCGACTGTCAGATCAACTATTCGGTTTTACAAAACGAGACCCTCGTGGTTAACGGGTTCTCGACCGACTTCATGGGGGGAACGGTAACCGGCAGCGGGACAATCCCCCTGACGGCCTCTCCGGCGAAGATCTCGACAATCCTTAATTTCAGCGACCTCAAGGTGCAGGATTTTCTCTCCGGGAGCCAGAATCTATCCGGCAGGTTCTACGGCATTGCCCGTGGTTCCGCTGCCGTTGATTTCACCCTCGGGGGGGAGATTTATAAATCGATCACCGGTTCCATCGAGTTTACCATCGACGAGGGGAAGGTCGTAAACACCGGAATACAGAACGCCCTGGGTGTATGGCTCAAAGAGCTGAAGTACAAGCTCATTGACCTGGAGTTCAATACCATCTACGGAAATTTCCTCATAACCGGAGACGATTACAAGATCAACCAGTTCGTGTTCAAGTCTCCAAACATCCGGCTTATAATTAAGGGGACCTTTGACAAGAAACTCGTCGCCAAGCCGATAGTCCTGGTGCTTGAATTCAACCGCCAGTTCCTCGAGGACATGCCGAACCCGATCGTAAGGCTCCGGTTCGACAAGTACCTGAAGGGGGACTGGTACATGATACCCTTCACCATCATCGGGGACATGACCGACAGTAAAAGCCTGAAGAGAAGATAGTTCCTGTTTTCAATATTTCAGGTCGGCGTATTCGACCCACCCGCCGGCACGAATCAGCTCTTTCTCGAAGTCGGAAATATCGAACATGATGTGCTCCTCCTCGCCGTTAACTTCGACAATGAACTGGCCGGTTTCGATGTCGGTCTCGATTGATACCGGGTTTTCATTCCCAACGCGGATAAGCCGGTTGACGGTCTCTTTCGGGAGTTCCACCGCCAGCATGCCGCAGTTGAACATGTTCTGTCGGAAAATGCGGGCAAAGCTTACCGCGATGATGAGGTTGATTCCGTTCATCTCCAGGGCCCAGGGGGCGTGTTCACGGGAGGACCCGCTCCCGAAGTTTTCCCTGGTCACGATGACCGATTTTCCCGTGATGTCTTTTTTCGGGTCAAATCCCTCAAGCTTCAGGTCCTCGAGGAGATAGGGCTTGAGGTCCTCTTTGGTCAGCTCGGTGAGATACCGGGCCGGGATTATTTCATCGGTGTTAATGTCGGATCTGTCCAGGAACAGGACATTACCGTTGAATTCTTTCATAAGGGCCTATCCCCTGTAGAGTCCAGAATTGGTTATTTTTCCTGTCAGGGCCGTTGCCGCCGCGGTGGCCGGGCTCATGAGGTGGACCATGCCCCCCTCCCCCATGCGGCCGTAAAAATTACGATTGGTAGTGGAGGCGCAGGTTTCGCCGGGTGCCAGGACCCCGTTGCTCATCCCGAGGCACGCCCCGCAGGTCGGGTTGGTCACGCAGAACCCGGCCTCCATGAAGATTTCGATAATCCCCTCTTTCAGGGCCTGGTTGAAGATGTCCGGACTCGCCGGGGAGAGGATGCCCCGTACCCGGTCGCTGATCTTCTTTCCCTTCAGGACCTGCGCCGCTATGCGGAGATCCTCGATGCGGCCGTTGGTGCAGGACCCGATGTAAACCTGATCCACTTCCGTGCCAGCCATCTCACTGACCGGCTTAACGTTGTCCGGCTTGTAGCCGTAGGTGGCGAGGGGCTCAAGTCCGGAGACGTCGATGGTGACAGTATCCTCATATTTCGCGTCCGTATCAGATTTCCACTGCGAATATTCCTCCAGGGCGGCTTTCTTCGAGGGGAAATCCTTCGAGACAAAATCCCAGAGATAGTCAACCGTTGTCATGTCCGGGTAGCAGATGCCGCTCGTGGCACCGGCCTCCACCGCCATGTTGCAGAGGGTCATACGGGCCTCCATGGTCATGGCGTCAACCACCGGCCCGGTGAATTCAATTATTTTGTTGGTGGCGCCGCTGACACCGATCATTCCGATGATGTGGAGGATCACGTCTTTGGCGTACACACCTTCCGGCAGAACGCCGGTTATCTCCATCCTGATGGTGGCCGGTGTTTTAAAACGGCAGACGCCTTTCAAAATGCCGACTTCCAGGTCGGTGGTACCGACCCCGGCCGCGAAGGAACCGAAGGCCCCGTGGGTACAGGTGTGGGAGTCGCCCATGATGATGGTGTACCCGGGGCGCACAAAACCCTTTTCCGGAAAAATGGCGTGGCAGACCCCGTTTCTTCCTATGTCGAAAAAGTCTTTAATATCGTGGCGCCGGGCCCACTCCCTGAGAGTCTTGCCCTGCTGCGCCGTCTTGGAGTCCTTTGCCGGGGTGACGTGATCGATCACCGCCTTGATCCTGGCGGGGTCGAAGACCCGGTCTTTCCCCCGGGATACCAGGTCATTGATGGCGATGGGTGTTGTTATCTCGTGGCAGAATACCGCGTCCAGGGAGAGGACGTGAATCCCCTCGGAAGGCTGGTCAACGCGATGTTTTTCAAATATTTTTTCAGCAATGGTCTTCCCCATATCCGTTCCCTTAAGATTTGTTCAGCTCTATGACCGGCTTGTTTATCCCGCCTGCGTCCTCGTCGTCATTCATATCTTCCGGGTATTTCGTTTCAATTTCCTTAAACGCGAGGGACTTGCCCGTCTTGACTACCTTCAGCTTCACTGCTTCCCGGAACTTTCCTCTCAGAAGCTCGTTTGCCAGGGCATCTTCGATCTCGTCCTGGATAATCCGGCGGAGATTCCGGGCACCGTAACGGTCGTCGAATCCCCTGTCAATGAGATACTTTCTGATGCCTGGAGAAAACTCAAGTTCGATTTCCCGCTCACTGAGGCGATCGTTGAGATTCCTGAGGAGAATGTTCACTATTTGGGCGATATGGCTCCGTTCGAGCTTGTGGAAGAAGACCACCTCGTCAATTCTGTTAAGGAACTCGGGGCTGAAAAGTTTCTTCACCTCTTCTGAAACCTTTTCGTTGGTGTCCGTTCCGGCCTGTTTCTCGTCGAGGAAACCCATTTTCCCCAGGTTCTGGAACTCCCTGTTTCCCACGTTGGAGGTCATGATGATGATGGTGTCCCTGAAACTCACCGTGTTCCCGGACCCGTCGGTGAGCTCCCCCTCCTCGAACACCTGAAGAAGTATGTTGAAAATGTCAGGATGGGCCTTTTCGATCTCATCGAGAAGGACCACGGAATAGGGCCTGCGCCGTATCTTCTCGGTGAGCTGCCCCCCCTCCTCGTAGCCGATGTACCCGGGAGGGGCACCGATAAGGCGTGACACTGCGTGCTTCTCCATGTACTCGGACATGTCGAGCCTGACAAGGCTCTTCTCATCGTCAAAGAGAAATTCCGCCAGGGCCTTGGCGAGCTCTGTCTTGCCCACGCCGGTGGGGCCGAGGAAGATGAAGGCACCCTTGGGACGGTCCGCGCTCGATATGCCGGTGCGGGAACGGCGTATCGCCCTGCTGATGGCGTGTATCGCCTTGTCCTGCCCCACTACACGACCGTGAAGCTCCTCCTCCATTCTCAGGAGGCGTTCGGTCTCGGATTCTTCCAGGTTCTCTATCGGAACACCGGTGTTCTCGGAAACGATCTGGGCGATCTGATCCGGGGATACCATAATGGCGTACTCGTTCTTCTTGTCCTGCCAGTTTTCGAGCTTGCTGGCGAGCCTGTCCTTTTTTTCGTGTATCTCGTCACGCACAGCGGCTGCCTGCTCGTACTCCTGGGCCATAACGAGTTCGTTCTTCCTGATGTTCAGCTCTTCAATCTCAACTTCGAGCTCGGCGATGTCCAGCGGGCGCTCGAAGTTGTTCAGCCGGGCCATTGCCCCGGCCTCGTCGATGATGTCGATTGCCTTGTCCGGGAGGTACCGGTCATTGATGTAGCGATCAGCAAATATCGCGGCCTTGTACAGGGCCTCCTCCGAGAACTCGACCTTGTGGTGCTCTTCAAAGCGCTCCTTCAGCCCCAGGAGTATCTCGATGGTTTCCTCCACGTCGGGCTCCTCCACCAGTACTGACTGGAAGCGCCGGGCCAGGGCGGAGTCCTTTTCGATGTACATGCGGTACTCGTTCAGGGTCGTGGCCCCGACGCACTGGAGCTCGCCCCGGGCAAGGGCCGGCTTGAGTATATTGGCCGCGTCTATGGCACCCTCTGCCGCGCCGGCCCCGATGATGGTGTGGACCTCGTCCACGAAAACGATTATGTTTTTCCGCTCGATTATTTCGTTCACCACCTTCTTCAGGCGGTCCTCGAACTCACCGCGGTATTTCGTACCGGCAACGATTGCCGCCATGTCCAGGGACATGATCCTGTTCTCGTGAAGAATCTCCGGAAGCTCTTTCCTGACGATGCGCTGCGCCAGCCCCTCAACGATGGCGGTCTTGCCGACCCCTGCCTCGCCGATAAGAATCGGGTTGTTCTTCCGTTTTCTGGAGAGAATCCGTATGACCCGGTTAATCTCCTCATCCCGGCCGATGACCGGGTCGAGCTGGTTCTCCTCGGCCATCCTGGTGAGATCGTTGGCGTACTCCTCGAGGATGAGGGGCTTGGCCCCCGGCTTGACCTTTGTCTGCTTGTCCGAGGTGACCTTCACCCCGAGGACCCGGAGTATTTCGTTCCTGATGACCCGGTAATCGATTCCTGATCGCACCAGTCCCTCGATGCCGGTGCAGGCCCCGTCCTTGAACAGGGAAAGGAGGAGGTGCTCGGTGCCGATGTAGGAATTCTTCAGCTTCCGCGCCTCGTCCTTGGAGATCTCGATGATCTTCTTGTAGTCAGTACCCACCGGGATCCTGCCGAGAATTATGGTTGAACCGGGCCGCTTGATGGCCTGCTCTATTTCCCGGATGAGCCGTTCGAAATTGACCCCCAGGTTTTTCAGGATCTTCGCGGCCACTGAATCGGCGTCCTTCATGAGGGCTATCATTATATGTTCAGGCTCGAGGGTGTCGGAATTGAGCCGCTTCCCCTCGGATTGCGCCAGTATTTCTATGACCTTTCGCGATCGTTTGGTGAATTCAAACATCATAACCTCTTAATAATCTGTCTGCGTCCAGCTGACGCGCTTCTCCGCTACTCAAGGTGCATTCGTAAATATTCCGCCCGATGCTCGTCGCACTCGACGGTGCTTTTGAAAATGGTGTTAAAATGCCTCTGCAGGTGAGACCACTGGGTGTTAACCATCAGGTTGTTAATCACGCCAATGTCGATATTTTTAACAACGGCAAGGACAACCCCGAGCCTGATAAATGAGAGGTGATCCATTGCCTCGACGAAATTTATTTTCCTGGAATACTGTAAGAGCCCGTATGAGCGCCAGATTTTATCCTCTATTTCGGTTTTCGATTCCGACAGGAAAAGGTCTCTCTCCCTGTCCTCGACATTTATCAGGCGGTTGACCATGTCGTCAACCATTTCGATGATGTCAACCTCGGACAGGCCGAAAGATATCCTGTTCGAGACCTGGTATATGCTGCCGAGGGTGTTCCTATCCGCTCCGAGGGTCCCATTGATGATAATGTCCTTTGGGCTGAGTGAATGTATGGTGTCATCTAACTTGTTTTTCATTGAGAGAACAGGAAGGTGCACGAGTACCGAGGCCCTGAGGCCTGTGCCGAGATTGGAGGGGCAGTCGGTCAAAAAGCCGAACTCCTCGGAAAACGCGTAAGAGGTGAAGCTGTTCAGGGTGTCGTCGATCCTGTCCGCGAGCCTGTACGCCTCCATGAGCTGGAGCCCGGACCGTATGACCTGTATCCTGAAATGGTCCTCGTCGTTCACCAGTATGGTAAAATCATACTCATCGTTAACCGCCACCAGGCTGGAGTCTGATACCTCCATTTCGTAGGTGATGATATTGCGCTCCCTGAGGAGCCTCTTTTTGTTGCTGTCCATGTCATGGATGTCCAGGAGTGCCGTATTGTCATTGAAAGCCGACTCCCGGGCGAACTTTTCCATCACGACCCTGACGAGGTGATAGTCCCCGTCGTCCATCCGGTTTGAAAAGGGAACCGTGTCCATGTTCCTCGCAAGCCGCACCCTGCTGGAAAGAACAATATCGTTCTTCGGGCCGCTGATGGTCCAGAAGCCCGGATTTTTGAATACGTTATCGAGCACGGTTACCTCTTCAACTCGCTTATTCTATCTCTCAGAATGGCCGCGTCTTCGTACCGTTCCTCCATGACCGCCTCGTTGAGCTGCTGCTGGAGTTCAGATTCCGTCAGGGTTTTCTCTTCCACGGTGTTTTCCTCTTTACTGACCGTTGCCATGTTATTCGGGATTTTCCCGTAGTGCTTCATGCTGCCGTGATATGCAGTAACGACAGGCCTGAGTGAATCACCGAGAAATGTGTAACAATCCGGGCAGCCGAGTTTTTTCGATTTCTGGTAATCCATGAAGGTGAAACCGCACGACTTGCACAGGTTGGTGTCCACGTACTCGTTCACGTCTTCCACGTCGAGAAATGACAGCATTTCCGGTATGGAAAGAGAAAAATTCGAAAGCTTGGAGTTCAGGCCAATATCCCGCGCGCACCCCTCGCACAGGTGGAGTTCAGACTTAATGTCCTTTATAATCTCCGTCAAATGTATGGTGGCTTCATTGTTTTTGCAGCGTTCACAGAGCATGATGACCCCGATCCGGTTATAATTTTACCATTATTAATTTATCGTCTCCCGGATTCATTTCAAAATATAACAATTTATCCAACATTTGTAAACTATTATTTTTGACAATTATTTTATGGTGAAAGTTACCGTGAAGGGCACATTATTATTTAATATTTTATAATATATTTTATATATTTAATTTTTATTAAACGAGCTGTTTTGCTATTCTATAATTGTGTTGACTCTTGAAGATGCGATTTTACAATTACAGCATGTTCTGGAAGAAAAAGAAAACTGTTACGATGGATTTTTTCGTGTCCATAGGCGCCGGTATAAACCAGCTCCCCCTTATTATCGAGGCAAAAAATCTCGGTTTTCACGTTATCGGCATCGATAACAACAGTTACGCACCTGGATTCCTCAAGTGCGATCTCAAGATCCAGGAATCGATCGAGAACTATGAACAGATTTGCGGCAAGCTGAGGGAACTTTTGATACACGGAGACATATGCGGCATTCTCACCAAGTCTTACGGCAGCGCCATGCGGACCACGAGCTACCTCGCGGAAAAATTCAACACACCGTTTCTTCCCTTTGAGAGATCACTTGACTTCATCGACAAAAAAAAAATGAAGACGGTACTCCTCGGAAGCGGAATTCCGACTCCCCGGCAGCACAGGTTCAGCCCCAGGACGAATTTTAAAAAACTGGAGAAAAAAACCTTCCCGGTCATCTCAAAACCGGCAACCGGCCACGCCAAGGAGGGAATCAGGCTCTGTGACGGCCCCGATTCACTGAAAAGCGTGTATATGAAAAACCGGAAGTCGGTTTTCGAGGAATTCATTACCGGCGATGAGATCATCGCCGCTGGCATGGTTTACCGGGGAAAGTACCATCTTATTGACGTCAGTGACAAGGAACGGACCCCCCTGCCCTGGTTTGTCGACCTGATGCATGTTTCCCCCTCCCGGTACTACCGGCTGTCCGATGCTATTTCTTCCATCGGCCAGGCCGTGGCTGACGCCTTTGAGATAGCAACATCCCCCCTTATAATGGAATTTATCGTCAGCGAAGGGGACCGCCTCTTTCTCATCGAGGCCGTGCCCGAGTTCGGGGGTGAATTCATCCCGGACATCCTCATTCCCGCGAGGACAGGGTACAATGTCATTCGGGAAGCGGTCAGGGCCGTGACCGGAGCCGGATTCAACCAGCCCCCGAAGAAAAAAAACAACAACGCGGTGGTGATAAAATACATCACCGGCCAGGACGGGGTCCTGGCCTCCTGTAACCCGGAAGGCCCGAAGCGTGTCCGGGGGCACATTTTTTCGCGTATTATTAAAGAGATCGGATCAGAGGTGAAGGGCCCGGAGGACAACCATGACCGCATCGGCGTGGTGGCTGTCAGGGGGCGCGACGTACGGGACGCCATGGCCCTGGCCGAAGAGGCTGTACAGAGCCTGAATATTGTTATACGGAATGAACCGTGACAGAGCCGCAGTGGGACAATCATTACGCCAGGGAACGTTCCCGGTTGAGCTACCCTGACGAAAACCTGGTAAGGCTCATCAGAAAGGATATCACCTCCGGCGCGATAGACCCGTCACTGCCGGCCGTAGACCTCGGCTGCGGCAGCGGGCGCCACCTGAAGCTCCTTGGAGAACACGGCTTCTCCGCCGTAATCGGGACCGACAACAGCTTCAGGGCGCTGGACCTGGCCCGGGGGTACTCCCCCCTGCTCATCCAGTCAGACAACAGGTCGGTGGCCTTGAAGTCAGGCTCAGCGGGGCTGGTCATCGCCTGGGGCTCCCTCCACTACGGCAGAAAGGAGGACCTCCCCCCCATGGTCAATGAGATACGGCGCATACTGCGGCCCGCCGGGAAGCTGTACGCCACCCTGCGGTGCGAAAAAGATACCTTTTTAAAAAAAGGAAAACATATCGGAAACGATACCTGGATAACCGACCTGGATGACATCGCGGGCTCTACCGTGTCATTTTACGGTGAAAATGAGTTGAAAAAAATATTCTCCGTTTTTACCCTGTTCCGGTACGGACTGGCTGAGCGCTCCCTGGTGGGGGACACCGGCAGCATCATCTCCCACTGGGTCATACAGGCCGGAAAATAGATAACAATGCCTTTAGCTACCTACAGCATAATCGCCGCGGTATCACTCGTTTCCCTGGCGGGTTTCGCCAGCGAAAGGCTCTATCAGGGTCTGATATTTTCCGTTGAGAGGATACTCAGGAGAAAAGAATTCTACCGAGTGCTCACCTCCCAGTTCCTCCACGCGGACATGTTTCACCTGGCCTTCAACATGATCAGCTTCTACGCATTTGCCCGGGGCATAGAGTCTGCCTTCGGATTTCACATCGTCATCGTCATCTTTTTCGGCAGCGCCGTTGCCGGAGACATCCTGGCCCTGGCGCTCAAGAGGAACCATCCCGGGTACCGGGCGGTCGGCGCCTCGGGCGGAGTGAGCGGTATAATCTTCGCCTCCATTTTTCTCCTCCCCGGGGGGAGCGTCATTGTCTTTCCCCTTCCGGTTCCCATACCCGCCTGGGTGTACGCTCTGCTTTTTATACTCGCCACCGTTTACGGCATCGGCAGGGGGGGCGGTGACATCGGGCACGAGGCCCACCTCGGCGGGGCCCTTGCCGGGCTCTGCGTCACCGGACTGCTCTTTCCGGCCGCGGTAATAAGCCAGCCCCTCCTTCTGGCCGGGGTCACGGTGCCGGTCCTGATATTCTCTGTCTATTACATGGCCAGACACTGACCGGAGTTTTTTTGGATACCCCCCTCGGAAAATTAATCCGCTACCTCATCCGCAGGCCCCTTCTCGTGAACCTGATGCTGATCCTGATTGTGCTCGCCTCAATCGCGGCAGTGATCAACATCCAGAAGGTGGGGCTCCCCCGGGTGGACATGCACGAGATGTACATAACCACGATCTATCCCGGGGCGTCACCTGAGGACGTGGAGCTGAACGTTACCCGGAAAGTCGAAGAGGCCCTGGAGGAGGTCCGTGATCTCAAGAAGTACACCTCCGAATCCATGGAGAACATATCAATCATCCAGGTGAAAATCGACGACGGGGCAGAGGACATCGAAGAGGTAAAGGACGACATCAGGAGGGCGGTCAATGACATCACCGATTTCCCCGATGAGGTTGACAATAAGCCGGACATATTCGAAAACAAAAGCGACAACTGGTCCGTGTTCGGGGTCGGTATCTATCACGAGGGAGGAGACCGCCTCCTGATGCAGAAGCACGCCCGGGGACTCCGGAGGGAACTCCTGGAGCTTCCGGTGGTGGCACGGGTCGAGGAGCACGGTGTCCCGGGAAGGGAGATCAAGATTCTCCTGGACAAGAAGGCAATGGAACGGGAATACGTTTCTTTCACCGAGGTTATCAACGCAATCCAGAGGAACAAGATCAGGCTGAGCGCCGGGAGCCTTGAGTCATTCACCACTGAAAAGGGCATTGTCACCTTGTCGGAATTCGAAACCCCGGAGGAGATCGGAGATATCATCATCCGTTCCAATGACGCAGGGGTAATCGTGCGCCTGAGGGACGTGGCGCGGGTCGAATCAGGACTTGAGAAACTGAACGTTATCACCCGCATCAACGGCACTGAGGGAATGTGGCTCATGGTTGATAAACAGGGGGGGGCGGACATCGTGGAAGCGGTGGAAGAGATCAAGAACGTCATGCGGGAGTACAGGGAAAAGAAGGACATACCCGCCGGGCTGAATATTTTCACCCTCCACGATGATTCCATCGAAACACGACTCCGCCTGAAGATACTCTACTCCAACGCGGCCGCCGGCCTGGTGCTTGTTTTGGTGATACTTTTTTTCTTTTTCAACCGGCGCATCGCCCTCTGGACCGCGGCCGGGATTCCGATCGCAGTGGGAATCGCGTTCATGGTCGCCTCGTTCCTGGACGTCACCCTGAACCGGATATCCCTCCTGGGGCTGGTGGTGGTCCTCGGCATGCTGGTGGACGATTCCATCATCGTGGCGGAAAACACCTATCGGTACGAGGAGAAAGGGGATGACCCGGAAATCGCGGCGGTCAAGGGGATAGTGACCGTGGTAAAACCGGTCATCGCAACAGTGGTGACAACGGTCATCGCCTTCGGGACCATGTACTTTATTCCGGGCCTTGAGATGGATTTCGCCCGGGAGATGCCGACCTTTGTCATAGCCATGCTCATCGGGAGCGTGGTGGAGGCGGTCTTCATCCTCCCCGCGCACCTCGGCCACCGGAGGGTAAGGGTGAAATCCGAGCCGTCTGAACCATTGGGAGGCCGGGTACTCGCATTCATTGAGGGCCTTTACGTCCGGATTCTGAAAAAGGCCATGAACAAACGCCCGGCGGCCGTTTTTTTCATGATTTTTTTCCTGGTTGGCGGCGGGCTTGTAAGCCTTTTCACCGCCAGGTTTATCATGTTCCCGGTAGACCAGGCTTACAGCATATGGATCTTCGGCGAGACCCCGGAGGGGAGCAGCCTCCGGTTCACCGAAAACGAGGTGAATAAGATTGAATCGATAATCGGGGAGCTCCCGGGGGGGACCGTGGCGTCCTATTCAAATAAGGTCGGGCGCTCCCGGATATGGTCAAACCAGATCCTGCCGAATCACTTTCGTATTAACATGAAGCTGACGCCCTCAACTGAACGGGATCTGACCGCCCTGGAGGTGAAAGATATAATTTTTGAAAAGATCAAAGAAAAGGGGATCACCTCGGTCTCAAAGCTCGACTATTACGTGGACGGGGGCGGCCCGCCGGCCGGGAAGCCGATCGAGATACAGATAATCGGCAACGACAACGACAAGCGGCTCGAAATAGTTGAAAAGGTGATGGAGGAAATCAGCGGGGATGGCATCACGGAAATCGATACCGATTACCGTCGCGGCAAGGTGGAGATCCGCGTTATACCTGATTACAAAACCATGGCGCTGGCCCAGGTTGACGTGGCGGGCGTCGCCTCGGTGATACGGGTCGCCTTTGACGGGTACGAGGCCGCCCATCTGGAAACAGCCGACGAGCAGGTCCCGATACGGGTCAAGCTTGACGGGGGGTCAGTCAATTTCAACGACCCACTGAAGGGGCTTTTTGTCATGAACCGCTTCGGGGACCTTGTGCCGATAGCCTCCCTTGTGACGACAAAAAACACCCTGTCGCCCCAGACGATCTTCCGGTACAATGGAAGGCGCACCAACAAGATAACCGGCAACATCGACGATTCCACCACCCCCCGGGAGGTCTACACCAGGATCGAGAAGAGATACGCTGATTTCGAAAAGAAACACACGGGTTTCAAAATGGTCCTCGGGGGGGAGGCCGAGCGGAGCTCCGAGATGTTCCGCTACATGGTGATTGCCTTGATACTGGCAATTACCGCGATATACTTCGTCCTGGTAATACAGTTCAATTCATTCCTCCAGCCCGCCATGGTGATACTGTCCATTCCCTTCGGCCTTGTCGGCATAACCCTCGCGTTCAGCGCCCACCGCATGGATCTCTCCCTCATGGCCCTGACCGGCATCGTCGGGTATACCGGGGTGGTGGTGAACAACTCCCTCATCATGGTGGACTACATTAACCGCATCAGAAAGGGCGGGCTTCTCGATCACGGGCTCGAATACGGGGATGAATCCGAC
>CAZEPS010000006.1:0-41885 GCA_964514165.1 uncultured Leptospirales bacterium | reverse complement strand
CTATTAGTTAAAGTTTACTTTAGCTTTAGGTTTTTTTATGAACAAATCGAATTACTATACGATATCTGAGCTGGCAGCAGACCTTGACATCAGCGCATCGGCAATCAGGTTCTATGAGGAAAAGGGTCTTATAAAGCCTGAAAGAACAGCCGGAAACCAGAGAATCTACACGAAAAAAAACCGCGCCAGGCTCAAGTTAATTCTCCGGGGAAAGCGCTTCGGCGCCACCCTGGACCAGATCGCGGAAATGATAGGGACCGCGGAAGCAGAAAAAGACGAGATTGACCAGATTCAGAGGAGCCTCTACTACATCGAGAACAGGTTTATTGAAATCGAAGAGCACAGGAAAGAGCTGGCCCTTTTTGAGGAAGACCTGCGACACCTGAAAAAAAACCTGCTCGAGCGCAAAAGAAAACTTGAAGGCACAGAATAATTAAAACCAGCAGGAGGATGTCATGTTTGATTATGTCATGACCGATGAACAGAAAAAACTGCGGGACGAGGCCCGGGACTTTACGAACTGGGTTCCCCGGGAAATGATCCTCGCCATGGACCGCGAGGAGATCCAGTTCCCCCACGAATACCTGAAAGAAGCGGGCAGGCGCAATCTCCTGGGGATTCGACTCCCGAAGAAATACGGGGGACGGGGACTCGGCTGGGTCGATGACGGTATCGTTGCCGAGGAAATCGGCGTCGCAAGCTACTCCCTTGCCTGCCTCTGGGGGGTCGGGGCGGACATCGTATGCGAAGCGGTAATCGAATTCGGCTCTGAAGAGCTGAAGCAGGAAATCGTCGTTCCCCTTCTCAAGGGAGAGACCTATGCCGCCGAGGGCCTGACCGAACCAAGGGGGGGGTCCGATTTTTTCGGCGCCACCACCTATGCTAAAAAAGACGGCGACGACTGGATAATCAACGGCCAGAAGCGTTTTATCGTTGGAGCCGAGGGAGCTGACTGGTTCCTTATATACGCGGTCACGAACCCGGACGCGCCACCCCACCAGAGGATCACCGCCTTCATGGTCCCGAGAACCGAAGGCCTGGAGTCCCACTACATCTACGGTCTCATGGGAGTCCGGGGCGGAGGGGCCGGCCGGGTCGTGCTCAAGGACGTCCGGGTGCCGGAACGGTACGCCCTGAACGGGATACACGGGGGCTTCGACGTATTCGTGAGAATGATGATACCTGAACGCCTCGGCACCGCCGCCATGACACTCGGTTCCGTCCGGCCGGCCATAGAGATAGCCACGAGGTACACCTCGAAGAGAAAGGCCTTCGGCACACCGATCATGAATTTCCAGGGGGTCGGGTTCAAGGTGGCTGACGCGGTTGTTGAACTCGACGCGGCCCGATCTCTGGTCTACAGCACAGCTCTTGCCATTGATTCAGGAAAGGTTCACCCGAACAAAATACGGCGCTTGGTTTCGGAATCAAAGAAATTCGTGACCGAAGCGGCCTGGAACATCGCGAACAACTGCATGCAGGTCATGGGGGGCATCGGATACACCAATGTCTATCCCCTTGAGCGAATCGTCCGTGATATCCGCCTTTCGATGATATGGGTCGGCACCAACGAGATAATGCAGCTCATAATCCAGACCGAATGGTACAAGGAATACGAAAAGGTCCTTTCAAAGGAAAAGGTCCGTGACGTGGAAAGCGACGCAGTAAACGCCGACCAGGAAGAGGAAAAGGTCTTCGAATAACCGGTTTTATGGTCTGTTTCCATCAATCATGGCTCCTATTTGCTTTACGCTTTGACAGCAGTCCTACGGTGCGGTAAAGGGATTTCCCTGAAAAATATCTTGCATATTTTTCAGACCTGCCGTTAATATGTTAACCCGGCTGGGAAGAAAAGTACCCGCTTTGGTGTAAATTTCCGCTGACCATGGAACTGAATCAAATCCTGTACGGGAGCAATGTATAATGGAAGTCAAACTGTGGGGAGTCAGGGGATCCCTTCCTTCACCGCTGAGCAATACAGAATACCGGGGTAAAATTCGGGAGATTGTCCGCAGGGCCGCGCAGTCCGGCGTCGGTAATGATGATGCTTCCATTGGTTCTTTTATCGATGATCTGCCGGATACTTTGAAACATACCTACGGAGGAAACACGACCTGCGTTACCGTTACTTCGGACAGCGGCAGGATGTACATCGTAGACTGCGGTACCGGATTCCGCAGGCTCGGTGACGAACTCATGAAGGGTGACTGCGGCAGGGGAACAGGGGTGCTCTACATCCTGCTTACCCATAATCACTGGGACCACATTCAGGGCATACCATTTTTCAAGCCCCTGTACGTGCCGGGCAATTTACTGAAGTTCTATTCACCCTATAAGAACCAGAAAGACCTGCTCATGCGGCAGATGGAACCACCCTGTTTTCCCGCCAGATTCAACGGGACTGCGTCAACAAAGGAATATCACCTCCTCGACAGCGCCAACCTGACCCCTGTTGAATTCGACGACGGCATGGTCGTCGACTTTTATCCGCTGAAACACCCGAACGGCAGCTACGCCTACCGTTTCAGGCAGAACGGGAAGACGTTCGTTTTCGCCACCGATGCCGAGTTTACCGGCGAGATGCTCGAGGAGGGAGGTGAAATCAGCGATCATTTTTTCGGGAACGCCGATCTTCTCATACTTGATTCCCAGTATACCCTGGATGAGTCTTTCTCCAAATTCGACTGGGGGCATACCAGCTTTACCATGGCTGTGAACTGCGGCCTGCGGTGGAACACAAAAAAACTGGTTCTCACCCATCATGAACCTGCTTATTCAGATGAAAAGCTCTATGAGAATTTTCTCAGCGCCGTGGAACACCGGGATAACCAGAACAATGAAACCCTCAAAATTTACATGGCCACGGAAGAGATGGAATTTACTATCTGATATGATCCGTCATAACACACAGATCCTTTTTACTTTTTTCATTACCCTGTTTTTGCTACAGGTCGATCTTCCGGCCCAGCGTACGAAATCGAGTCTCAGCGCGGGGGAACAGCGCAACGCGGAAAAGGGCCTGAAAGACAACCGCTATTATTTCTACTTTATTAATCCGACCATAACAAATCTCGGTTCAGAGGAAGATAAAAAACTATTCAAAGAGGCAATCCAGCGTGATATAATAGCTCAGCAGCTTTACATGAAATTCATGTTTCACGAATCCTGGGTTGAAATACGAAGGGCCCAGAAAATACTTATCGATCTCTATAAAAAGACTATCGCCAGGGACCTTAAAATCTCACGGGATCTCCTCAACAGTTTTGCCCCGTCAGTGGTCCGCTCAAAGGACCACCGTGCAAGACATTACCTCAGGCTCGGGTACCGGGACGTCACCTCGGCGGAAATAGACATGGTCATGGCGGACAACTACCGGGAAACACTCTATTCCATGAGGCTCTACAAGTACGTCCGCGCCATCAAGAAGGCGAAACACGGCAAGCGTTACGCCTTCCTCTCCATCATCGAGGCAAAAACCAGGCTTGAAAACAAAATGGAATTCGGCCGCTTCAGTTTTGAAGAAATAAACAGGACAATACAGCAGCGCGCGGCCCTGGACACGGGAAATGTTCCGCCGGAAAAGCAGGATTCATTATTGGATAAATTGTACACACTCGAAGAACTGACAGAAAGAAAAAAATACGAAGAGCAAAGACGGGAAAAAGAAAGGGCCCTGAAGCTGCAGGAAGAGATATCACAACTGAAAGATGAAATTAAAAACCTCGAAGAATCACTCGAACAGGAACATCCGGTTTTCAGGGAAAAAAGAAAATTTTATGCCGTCATCCATCTCGATAATTATTACCGGTTCAGGGAGGACAAATCCTTCTTTGACCGGATCTGGGAAGACGCGAAACTCTATGAAATAGAAGAATACAAAGAATACTTGAAGATGAATTAGCGGGGAATCATGAACTATAAATACATTCTTATTTTTTTCATACTCGTATTATCCTGCGGAAATTCAGAAACCGACGGGAAAAATCTGGCCATCCTCGGATTCTACTCAAACCCAAATGAGATCATTACTACCCTGAAAAAGGGAAAACCCACTGCCGTCGAGCATTTCATGCTCGGGATAGCCTACAGGGAACAGAAAAAATACAAGAACGCCATCCATCATTTCGCCAACAGCTGTTTCGAAAGCAGGAGGGACCAGGACCTGAAACTGTATCCTGCACCGGTGTACAGTTTCGTCACCGGTTTTAACGTGAAATCACCCTGGTACAATGACGCCCTGTACGAAATAGCACGGCTTTTTTATCATTACCGGGAATACGAATACGTCATAAAGTTCATAGACAAGATCCCGTTCGAAAACACCGTAATGTACCGCGACGCCTTTTTGCTGAAGGCAAAAGCAAAGTCCGACCTGGATAAACACGGTGAAGCGGCGGATACCCTTGAAAAACTCAGGGATTCCTACAGGGGTAACGAATCGAAGTACCTGATCCACATACGCCTCGCCTCAGCGTACCGCCAGGTTGAGCGCTATTCAGACGCGGTGAAAGAATATCTCAACGTACTGCAGGGAAAGAGCGATTCCTGGCAGTCGGTTCTCGCCGCCCGGGAGCTTGCCGGGTCCCTGGAGAGATCTCCGGTCAGTCTGACCGATGCCGAGTTTTTTCTCTTGTCCCTCTCCCTTTACCACGGCGGGCGATATGATGAATCACTGAAGTACCTTGAAATGGTAAAAAACAGAAAAGAAAAAAGTGATGAGATTGCCGGGCTGAGCGTCAGGAACCTGGCACGACTGAAAAAAACCGCACTGGTATCAGAGACCATCAACAGCGCATCTGATAAAAACGAGCGGGCCAGACTGATGAACATTCACGCGGACGAACTCTGGGCCATGAGAAAACGCGGTAGTGCCCTTGAGCAGTACCGGGCTGTACGGGGTCTGTCTATTGAACCCTATGCACGGGAAGCCCTGAAAAAAATCGCCCTCTACCATGAGCGGAAAAAGCTCAGGGGATATGACCGTTACCTGGAGCAGTACGCCGAGGCATATCCTGGTGACGCCACCACTGAATACTTTCTCTGGGTCCTCGGCAGGCTGAAAATAAAAAACAATGACCCGAAGGCCGCGAAGGAATTTCTTGAAAAAGAAGCGAGTTCTTTTCCGGATGGTGAATATACCGACCGCTGCAGGTTCTGGCTGTACAAGCTCCATGAAAAAGCGAATTCGGAAAAAGCCGATTCCCTGTTCCGTGAACTTGTGACAAAGCACCTGAACTCTTCATACACATGGAACGCCCTGCGCGGAAAAAATATCATGGAAGAGGGGGTCCTCAAAAGCGGTTTTAATACCTCCATCAAGACCGGTGATAGGGACAAGGCGCTTTATTATCATACGCTCCTGTTTTACAGGGAAAAAAGCTTCAGGAGCAGGGACAAGAGGATCGCTGAAATACATTCCGAAAAGGTAAAGGCATACCGCTCACTTCTTGAAGCAATCAAAAAGATGAAAGTTTCGTCAAAAAACAGAAAATTGTTGAGTGGGCTTGAAAAATACTTTCAGACCGGATATACTGACCGTATCAACAGGGAACTCACCGCCCTTGCGGACGATGACCGTTCCCGAAGGGACCGGTATATCGCCCTGGCGCACTTCGGAAGCCGATACGGCAACAGCTTCATCACGGTTCGTTCAATCCTGGAGCTGTTGAAGATTGAAAAACTTGATGAAAACATCGCCCTCATGCCGCAGGAGATGGTGACCATGCTTTTCCCCACGCCCTTCGAGGAGTGTGTCAACCGGTACAGCGGGGAATACGGCATCAAGAAAAGCCTCTTGTACGCGGTCATAAAAGCCGAATCACTCTTCAACCACACGGCTGTTTCCCCGGCGGGAGCGGTCGGTCTGATGCAGTTCATGCCCGCTACCGGGAGGGGACTCGCCCGCCAGTTAAAACTCGAATCATATGATCTCAGAAATCCCTGCACCTCTGTACGCTTCGGCGCCAGATATCTTTCATGGCTGAAAAAAACCTTTAATAATAATTTCATTTACATCATGTCCGGATACAATGCCGGTGCCGGGAACGTGAACAGGTGGAAGAAAAAACAGGAATATGACGACCCCGATTACATGACGGAATTCACCCCCTACCTTGAGACCAGGTACTATATTCTCCGTACCGGCAAATTCAGGGACCAGTATGAGATTATATATCCGTCCATGAAAAATTGATCCCGGGAATGTGTTTCCATGGGTATTCAGCCGGCTGGATCTTGACAGGATACGGTTTATCCGCTATTTTCAAGTTGTACCGTATGCAGCCAATAATTATTACATTATGCAGAATCCGTTTTACTGCGCTGTTTTCCGCCAGCGTTATTCTCATCCTGCTCAGCCATACCGCATGCAAAAAAAGTCTCCTCAAAACCGAGAATGCCAATATCGAAAGGATAAAATCAGCGACAAAGAACTATCTTACTACTGACTGGGAAAAGCGTCTCGAAACAGTAAGAGAGATAATTACATACCAGAATAATAAAAATAATACTGTACTGAAACTCTCACTTCTCGTTGCCACGCGGGACAATCATCCGGAGATCCGGATCGAGGCCCTCAAGGGACTGGCTCAAATCAAATCGAATAAAGCCCTTCCCCGTTTAAAGGAGATGGCCCTGTCAGACCCGAACGACAATGTCCGGTGGTATGCCTTCAAGGCTCTGACCCTCTACAGGGACCCTGGACTCATAAATATTTTTATGCAGGGATTAAACGACAGTGACTGGCTCATACGGGAGGCCTCCCTGGTGGGAATTCTCGCATTGGAAGATGAATCGGTAGAGCCCCGCATAATAGATGCCACCGTGCGGGCCCTTCGAACGTCAAACGAAAGCATTCAGATAACCGCACTGGAAAACACCAGGATAAAATCACCGGAAATCTACCGGGAAATCAGGATGATTTTTCTGGATCTGAAGGACAGCGAATATACGATGCTGAAAGCATCTCTGCGCGCCCTGGAGGGATATATTTTCGACAGGGAAGTCCGTGACCGCCTGGTCGAACTTCTTCTTCATAATAACAGGGACATTCGCCTCATGTCCCTGAAGGTACTGAAAACCGAGTTAAAACAAAAAAAATGAAAAAGAAAAACGTTCCCTAGTTCTGCTTCTCCATGGATTTGTATACACGGTTATTCAGGTCTTCAATATCTTTCTTGTTGTTTTCCAGGATCTGCTGCTTTTTCTCTTCCGGAATGTCCATGTTCCTGTACATGTCAAAAATATTCTCTTTCGCCTTCCGGTAATAATAAATTGCTTTCACGAACTGCAGGGCATCTGCTACAACCGCGTCCTTGTACCTGACATAAAAATCATTCCCCGCGTTCACTCCGGCCTGGGCATTTCGAAGAAACTTTTCAATGCGGGGATCTCTCTTTTCGCCCTTCAGGGCCCTGTTAGCCACACTCTTCCAGTAGTCCTTCCCCGCCTGTTTCATGAGGGCTTCAGAGTCGTTTTTAAACTTTTCAGAAATAGACTTCGCCAGGGCCAGAATCTGTTTCTGGTTCTCGGTGAACAACGCAGCCGCCTCTTCCATTCGATCCTGAAAATAGAGAGCGCTCGCTTCCGCGTACTGATCGACAAGTTTATCGATCTCTTCCTGGCCTCCCCCATAATTCAGAATCGCCACCTGAAGAAGCTTCAGGTTTCTAAAGTTCTCGTAGCTCAGTCTCTGGGAGAGCTTTTTAGGATCATAGTTACGATCATATGATTGAGCATTGAGTGATGCTGATATCACTGTTAACGATAGCAGGAATGCCGTAGTAATGACTGTAGCTTTCTTCATTATGTAACTCCGTTAATACGTTATATTTGTATGCATAAGAGTGGACATTAATATCCGCTCCAGCCGAAAATGGCATCGCCGACCGATATTTGACGGTAATATGTGAATTATATCCGATAATTCAGGAAAGTCAAGAAAAATTGTTATTGAATCAGGATTAACGTAATGGTTGTGACAGGCTGGAAAAACAGAACTTATCTCTTTTTCCTGTGATCGATGTGAACTTTTTTTACCTTCCGTTTTTTAATTCGCACGGCACCTTCAGGATTGTACTGGTCCTGGACTTCTTCTATGGAACTTGTGATCAGCATTTTTGCCACTTTTTCAGTCTTGTTGAGAACATCAATGAGTATCAGGTTTTCTTCTGTAGTAAAATCCTGAAGAAGATAGCTTTCCATGGTTACCCCATCCGGTTGGGTACCGATTCCGACCCGGATCTTCGCGAAACGATCAGACTTAAGGGCCCTGATCATGGACTTGACCCCTTCATGTTCAATGCTCGACATGATGTAGTCAACCCGCATTTCACCGAGTTCCAGGGTCGAGTCCTCTACGATGCATATGATATCGCTGACGTTTATCCTCAGGAAAGACGCGATATATAAAACAGATTCACCAATAAGATTTACGAAGGTCTGAGGTTTCAGGAGAACGACATCGGTATCAAGGATTTTACCGCGACCCATGAGGGATTTCTTTTTTTTAATCTTTACCTCAATGTTTTCGTTGTTGCCGATTATGTCAATGACCTTGAAACCGATGTTCTGCCTGTTATTGGCGAATTTTTCACCGGGATTTCCAAAACCTACGATTAATTTCAAATAACCACCCCTTTAATCGTTAAATTTAATGCTGCTTAAGCATTACACTATAACACTTAAAGGCACTTGATCTACTCTTTCTCTTCAGCTTCGGCCTCTTCAGCCCCTTCAGCGATTTCTTCGGGTACTTCTTCACCTTCAACTTCTTCCTCAACCATACGTGGTGTATGAACAGAAGCAATAACCGTATCCGGGCTGCTGATGAGAACAGCTGAACCGCTTAACTTGATATCCTCTGCGTGAATAGAATCTCCAATTTCCAGATCCGAAACATCTATCTGAATCTTTTCAGGGAGATCAACCGGTAGACATTCAATCTCAATTTCCCTCGTTTCAATATCGAGTACGCCCCCCATCTTTACTCCGGTTGATGAGCCCACTATTTCCAATGGTATATTTGTGTGTATTTTCTCACCCTTTGTTACTCTGAAGAGATCAAGATGTATTAATCTGCCCGTGACCGAATCGACAATATATTCCTTGACAAAGGCCATGAAGTCGGACTCGCCTTTCTTGTCGGTAATCTTGAGATCAAAGATTACGCTTTCCGAGATATTCCCCTTGAAGAGTTTGAAAAAGTCCTTCTCAGGAACCTTGATAACCTCGGTTTCTCCGTGAGAATAGAGAACCGCGGGAATAAAGCCGCTGTTTCTCAGTCTCCGGTTTTCATTTTTTCCCGTTTCTTTTCTAAGCTCTACGTTTAAAGTCTTGTTTTCCATGTTGGTCAACCTTAATTGTATAATTACCAGGCAGTACTATTCACCGTCCCTCGGTAAGGAAGAGTGAACTTACTGACTCGCTGTTGTGTATTCTTCTTATTGCCTCGCCGAAAAGCGGGGCGATTGAAAGAATTTTCATGTTTTTCATCTTCTTATCGCCAGGCAATGCTATCGTATTGGTGAATATTATCTCTTTGAATCCCGCGTTTTCCAGCTTCGAGGGGGCTGAATCCGAAAGAACCGCATGGGTAAAAAGGCAGTAAACGTCCTTCGCGCCGCTTTCTTTCAGTGCTCCAACGGTTCCTGATATTGACCCTCCTGTATCAACCATGTCATCCACAACAATACAGTTCTTGTCCTTGACATCACCAATAACATGCATAATTTCAGATACGTTCGCCTTCGGCCTTCGCTTGTCAATAATCGCCAGCTCGGCATTGAAATTCCTGGCAAAAAACCTGGCCCGCTCAGCTCCCCCTGAATCCGGAGAAACAACGGTCAGGTTTCCAATACGAAGTTCGTTTATGTAACTGACCGTAACCGGCGTCGCGTAGAGATTATCTACCGGTATATCGAAAAATCCCTGTATCTGTTCAGCGTGGAGGTCCATCGTGAGCACCCTGTTCGCGCCGGTCGCCTGGAGGATGTTTGCTATCACCTTTGACGATATCGGCACCCGTGGTTCGCTCTTCCTGTCCTGCCTTGCGTATCCGAAATAGGGTATGACAGCGGTTATCCGCGACGCCGAAGCCCTGAACGCGGCGTCGATCATAAGGAGCAGTTCCATTATATGATCGTTCGTTGGATAGCTCGTCGATTGAATAATGAACACGTCCTGGCCGCGCACATTCTCCTTAATCTTGACGCTTATCTCACCGTCTTTGAAACGCTTCAACTCAACCTTTGAAAGCTCCATGTTGAGATAATACGATATCTCCTCGGCAAGCTTAAGATTTGAGGATCCTGAAAAAATCTTTAATTGACTGTTTCCCATGTTGTCCAGTTTTTGTCACCTGTTCATTGTTTTATTACTGCCCTGCGTGCATCCGATTACCTTTCGCCAGGTATTTTTCAAGCATGTTCAATTCATCTTTCGTATTAATTCCGCTCCCCTCTACAGGGTCGTCCAGCATAAGGGTCTCCACCCTGTTGCCTTTATCGAGAACAAACTGAAGGGCGTCGGGCAGGTAATATTCCCCCTGGGCGTTGTTGGTATCAATCCGCCTGAGGCCCTGAAATAGAATCTCACTGTCAAAGACATAGGTCCCGGTATTGACTTCCCTTATTTTCCTGATTTCGGCAGGCGCATCCTTCTCTTCGGTTATCTTCATGAAACGGCCGTCAGCATCCTTCACTATTCTGCCGTAACCGGTCGGGTCATGGAGAACCATGGTCAGGACCGCGGCCTTTACCCTGTTGCTGTTCATCTCTTCCATGAGGCCGGCAAAGGTCCCGGGTTTGACCAGGGGTACGTCGCCGCAGGCCACGATGACAATGCCCCGGTAGCCGTCGAAAATCTCCTCAGCCTGCATGACCGCGTGGCCGGTGCCCAGCTGCTCATGCTGCCACACGCACCGCGCCCGGGTACCGACAGCGTCAATGACGAGATCACCCCGGTATCCAACCACGACAGTAATGTCATCAACCGATGCCGTTTGGAGACTATCCAGAACGTGCTGAATGAGGGGTTTACCCTGCAGTAAGTGAAGGACCTTGGGAAGGTCCGACTGCATCCGGACGCCTTTACCGCCTGCCAGAATGATTGCCGCTTTACCCTTGATTACACTGTCCTTTCAAAAAATTATCTGAGGTGCCAGGATTCGAACCTGGGATGCCGGGACCAAAACCCGGTGCCTTACCGCTTGGCCACACCTCAATGAGATACAATGCTATGGAGCAAAATTCCCGATAACCACGTCGCAACTTTCTGAAAGATTATCCTTTGCCTTTTCCGCCGCGTCATTATCCGAAAAGATACCCACAATGCTGGAGCCGGATCCTGACATGATACAGAATGAAGCGCCGTTTCGGTATATCTCTTCCTTTATCTGCCGAATTTCCGGGTGCAGGGCCATGACCGGTTCCTCAAAATCATTTATAAAAAGGGATCGTATCTCTTCAAAAGAACCGTGCCCGCAGGCGCGTATCAGCCTTTGTTTCATATCCTGGTAATCGATTTTAGTATCAACTTCATGGTTTCTGTTCAGAACCCGGTAGGCTTCTCCCGTGCTCACGTGTATTCCCGGATTAGCTATGAGGACGGTTCCCGTGAATCCCCGGTCTACCGGTGTTATTATCTCACCGATTCCTTCGCACAGGGCGGTCCCCCCGGTCAGGCAGAAGGGAACATCGGCCCCGACGAGTGATCCAACGTGTATTAGATCCCGGTGTTTAAGCCGCCTCGCAACAGAATTTATCAGCTTTAACGCCGCAGCGCCATCGCTGCTGCCTCCCCCGAGTCCGGCCCCGGCTGGAATGTTCTTCTCAAGTTCAAAGGAGAATTCTCCCGATATCCCGGCCTTTCCGCAGTAAATTCGCACAGCCCTGGTAATGATATTGTCTTCAACAGGCAATGCGAGCACAGAATTTCGGGTTCCCGTGGAAGCAATTTCAACCGACACGTTTCCATCTGGCTTTTCAGAAATTCGGGCTTCCCTGAGTTGTAAAAGATCGAACAGGTCCACACTGGCCATGATGCTCAGTATATTGTGGTACCCATCATCCCGCCTGTTGAGCACTTCAAGATGAAGATTAATCTTCGCGTATGCGTGTTCCGTATCAGGCAAAGGGTACCATGCGAACCGTAATAGTAAGGAGGCAAAATTATTATGGTGCTGTTTATTTGTCAAGAACTAATTGTTCAGGGGATATATGATTGACAGAAATAAGGGTGCTGTTTCGAATAGCACCGGTTTGAAATGGATGATCTGCTTAAAAACAAAAAACTGCTCATATTTGACTGCGACGGGGTCCTGTTCGATTCCCACGAGGCGAATACGGAGTTTTTTTTCACCTGCCTGCGGCAGGCGGGAATATCCTCAATACCGGACGAGTTTACCGAAAAAATCAGGTATCTTTCCCTGAAACAGCTGGTCAGTGAGATATTCAATGACCCGGCGGAAGCTGACCGGGTGCACGGGGTATCCCTCACCGTGGATTACGCCCCATTCCTGGACAGGCTCCGCCCCCTTTTTGATTTCGGCAGGGTCTTCGGCACCCTCACCATGCGGTTTCACATGGCAGTGGCCTCCAACAGGGGAAGATCCCTCGACCAGGTGATCGGCCATTTCGGCCTTGACGAGTATTTTCACTACAGGGTCTCGACAGTAAACGCCCTCCCGAAACCGGACCCTGACATGCTGTTCAAATGCCTCGACCATTTCAACCTGGCTGGTGACGAGGCTGTTTTTTTCGGGGATTCGATCTCTGATTACGAGGCCGCCGCCTCTGCCGGCGTTCATTACGTCTGGGTAGGGACAGGTGAGGAACCCCGCATCAGTTCAGTTTCGGAACTCGCTGCCCTCAGCGGCTGAACCACCGGAAAAAAATTAATCCTTCTGTTTTTCGGTTATTTTGGCAGTGAGAATCTTCTTAACCAGGACGCCGTCAGCCTTGCCCTTCAGCTCCTTCATGGCGGTACCCATGACCCGGCCGAAATCCTTCTGGGTGACCTCACCCATTTCACCGAGAATCCCGTCTAGTACCCCTTCGATTTCTTTTTCAGAAAGCTGTTCAGGGAGGTAGGTTTCGATAATTGCCAGTTCATCCTCCTCGTTTTTCGCCAGGTCTTCCCGGTTTCCCTTCCGGTATTCATTACTCGCTTCCTTCCGCTTTTTCGCGGCCCTGCTGATGACCTCGATCATCTTTTCTTCGTCCAGGTCCTCGCCGGTCCTGGCCTTTTCATACATGAGATCGGTCTTCAGCATCTTCAGGGTTTCGGCCTTCAGAGTATCCCTGCCCTTCAACGCCTCCCTGAAATCAGTTTCAATTTTTTCAAGAATACTCATTCAGTCACTCCCGTCTCTTCTTCATCCTGCTTGATATCAGAAGTATTGTTTATGATCTCCCTTTTATTTTCACTCTTTATTTTTTTCTGATTCATCTTTTTTCGTTTCAGTTCATCCCCGCCTTCAATGAACTCATCCTTTATCCGGTACATCACCGCCACAGAGCCGTACCCCTCGAACCCGTAATTGACGAAGTTTCGCTCAGACGAAACAATGTTAAAAAGGGAGACCTCTGCCCTGCCGATGGTGAACCCGTAGCGGAGGCCACCGTCCACCGCGAGGGACACCGATTTCCGGATATTTATGTTCAGTCCCAGGGCCAGTCCCGCCTGGAGGCCCCCGCTGTAAGCAATGAGGTTCGATTCCTCCTGAAAAAGAAAGTGCCCCGACACCTGGGGCCCGAGCCAGAACCTGAGGTCCGGGGCGCGGTAAATCCCCAGGCCGAAGGTGTTGATGATATTCACCCGGTAGAGATTTGGTACGGAAACGCCTATCCCACCGATATTTGACTGGAGTGAATCAAGGGTTATCGAGTCAAAGCCCGCGTTGAGGCGGTAATTAATGAGCCGGTTTCTCGCCGGGCCCGAGTCGTAGACGAAACCGCCCCCTAAAAAAGTGTTCCTCATTTCCAGGGAGAGGTTTCCCTCAATCTCGCTGGTCGACGCGTTCGCCCCGCCCCCGGTGAAATAAAGGCCGATCCCATAGGGGTAGGCGCGGTCAGAAATAATCGTTAATGCCGCCAGGATGGCGAATAAAAAAATTCTCTTCATTGCCGTGTCCTTTTTTAATCAAATGGTACTCACCAAAAAGCCCCACCGTGTCGGTATAACTCCAGAATCATCGATTATCGCAACGGTATAGCTGCACCCGGAAACAAACAGTGCGATAGCGAATAGTAACGCTTTTTTCATCAAGAGATGCCTGTTCCTGTTCTATTAATAGTATGACAGGATTTTTGCCGCGAGGTTTATATTTCAGAAAATTATTTCTAATAAATATGAAACCCCCTGCCGGTTTTTTTCCCCAGGTAGCCCGCGGACACGTATTTTTTCAGGAGGGGACAGGGCCGGTACTTGGTATCGGAATAATCCCGGTACATCTCCTCGCTCACCGCAAGAACCACGTCCAGACCGATGAGATCAGCCAGGGTCAGGGGCCCCATGGGCATGTTCAGGCCCACCTTGATCACCCGGTCTATGGTTTCCACGGTCCCGGCCCCCTCGTACAGAAGATAAATGGCCTCGTTGATCATCGGAAAGAGCATCCGGTTCAGAAGAAACCCGGGATAATCCCTCGATTCGACGATTGTCTTGCCCAGGTTTTTCACGAAGGTGCGGGTCATTTCAAAGGTCTCCCTGGTGGTTACGAGGCCGGGGATAATCTCGACCAGCTTCATAATGTGGGCCGGAATAAGGAAGTGGATCCCTATCACAAAATCAGGCCTTTTGGTGGCTGACGCTATCTCGGTGATGGAGATGGAAGAGGTGTTCGAGCCGAGAATCGTTGCCGGCCCGCAGACCTCGTCAAGGGTTTTGAAGACATCCTTTTTCACGTACACGTTCTCCATGACGCACTCGATCACCAGATCCGCCTCGGCCATAGCGTCTACGGTATCAACGGTCTTCAACCTCGACAGTATATCATTCTTTTTATCCTCACCTATCGTGCCATCGCTGACATACCGGTTCAACCGGTCTGTGATCTTTTCCATGGCGGCCTGGACCTTCTCCCGGTAGAGGTCATACATCACGACAGTATATCCAGAATCGGCTGTAATATGGGCGATATCAGTACCCATGATACCGGTACCGATGATTCCGACTGTTTCCATGGTATTCTCCTGACAGGGGTTGACAGAACTATGGGAGAGGGAAGGTGAAACTGCAAGTAAAATTTCATTTGTTTCCGGCTTCCGCATATCAAATATTATTTATAAAACCGGGTGATACCATTCAAAAAAATCTTGATTAAAATTTCATTCCCGGAATACTTCCATTATTCCAGGAGGTTCACATGAAAATTGTTCTCGTTCTCCTCAAGGGGGGAATAATCGGCATCGCCAACATTATACCAGGGGTTTCAGGCGGCACCCTTGCCCTGGTGCTCGGCCTGTACGAGAGGCTCATCACCGCCATACACAATATATCCCTGAAGACAGTACTCTCTTTCTTGAAACTCTTCACCTTTAAAAAGGGATCCTGGAACGAATTCCGGGAGGAGATGAACCGCATAGACGTGATTTTCCTTATCCTCCTGACCGCCGGTGCCTTCGGGGCAATCGTTGCCCTGGCGAACCTGATGACCTACCTTTTGGAATTCTGGCATGATCCGACCTACGGCTTCTTTTTCGGACTGGTCATGATATCGATAATCGCCCCGTACCGCCTTATTAAAAAGAAGGGATTCGGGGTAATCCTTTCGGGTCTTGTCGCCGCCCTTCTGGTACTCGCCGTGTCATGGTCTGTTTCCGGGGAAAAGATGCTCGAAAAGGCGAAGGCGGCGCACCAGATAGAGATGCACGGAAGTGACGAACCGATAAATGAAGACACGGTCACTGTTAACACGGACACCCTGAAGGCCGCTTCCATTTTCGTCCAGGGGGCGGTGGCCATCTCCGCCATGATCCTCCCGGGGGTAAGCGGATCCTTCCTTCTACTCCTCATGGGTGGATATTTCGACATCCTGAAGGCAATCGCTGCGAGGGACATCATGGTACTCTCCATTTTCGCCCTCGGGTGCCTGTTCGGCATCCTCCTCTTCAGTCGTCTTCTCAATTTCCTCCTGAAGCGGTGGCACGACCAGACCATGGGTTTCCTGATAGGGCTTATCGTCGGATCCCTCTGGATGATATGGCCATTTAAAACAACGGCACAGATCGGTGACGAAACCATATACCTGTCCAATACCCTGCCGGAGCGGTTCGGGCCCACTGAAGTCTACACTGTTATCGCGGTGATTGCAGGCGTCGCCATCGTTGGCCTCATGATCTGGTTTGAATCACGGCGCGTTGATGCCGGGACTGAACGAATCACAGGAGCGGGTTATCGGGGTGACTGAACTCTCCATCGATCTGCTGAAAGAACTGGAGGTGGTGAAAGACACGGATACTCCCTTTCTGAGTGAACTCTACGAAAAGGCTCTCGAGCATCTCAACCTTTCAGCCATCGACTACCTGACAATCCGGGATCTCCTTAACATATCGGGCCACTCCCACCGGAGCCTGCACTGCGTCCTCCTGGCGCTCTTCGAATCGCTTCACAGCGGCAATGTCTGCCTCCACCTCAATTCCGAAAGCCTGGAAACGAGGCTATCCCCGATCATCTCATCCGCCGTGGACGCGGTCACCAGGGAAATACTGAAAAAAATTACCGGTTTCCCTGAACTGGTCCACACCGTGGACAGGTCCCGCCCCTCCCTTTTCAGCGACCAGTCAGAGGCGTTCAAGCCGATCATTCATGTCGTGGACGGCGAGCGTCGGTACCTCTATTTCCAGAAGTACTTCAAGTACGAGGAACTGTTCAGGGAAAATCTCGACCGCATCCTGTCCCTTGAGGTGAGGGACTCACTGACAGGGGAGGAAGTCAACGCGATCGATGAAATCATTCACAGAAACCCGGTAAGGCGTCCGGACCCGGAGGGGGGCATGGCCCCCCTGGCCTATGACAGAGACCAGGTGACCGCCATGGTGCTCCCCCTGCTTTCGAACCTGGTCATTATCTCCGGAGGCCCCGGCACGGGAAAGACATCAATCGTTCTCAACATGCTCCGCCTCTTCACCAGGCTCGGCACCCCGGTTGACAGGATCAGTATCGCCGCGCCCACCGGGCTCGCGGCAAAACGCCTGGCCCAGGCGATCCATTCCGGCCTCGAAACCATTGCCGAACGAAACGACATCGACGAATCGATATACGGCATTGACGCCTCCACCATACACCGCCTCATGCGGTACAATCCCTCCCGGAACCGGTTCCTTCACGGAAAAAACAACCCCCTGGAGGCCGACGTCTTAATCCTGGACGAGATATCAATGGTGGACCTCATACTCATCAGCAAACTTCTCGAATCTGTCGGCAGTCACACCAGGGTCGTGCTCCTCGGGGACAAGAACCAGCTTCCCTCAATCGATGCCGGGGCTATTCTGGCGGACCTGATCCCTGAAGAGGGTGATGCGTCACTGAGCAGCCGCATGAGGGAAGCCCTGACTACGGTGGTACCGGACATGGAACCGGTGGGGCCGAATGGCCGGGAGCATCCCCTCACTGACAGGATCGTCATGCTCACCAAAAGCTACCGCTCCACCAGGGAAATCTGGAACACGGCCGGGATGATACACTCGGGGAGCGTCGGAGCCGTAAAGCGGATACCGGACATGCACTGTGACGCCCCGTTCCCTGAAAGCGGGGTATACCGGGTGACACCGGAAACGAACCGCACCCTCTACTCCCGGGAGCTCTACCGGTTCATAGAAAGATGGATAGAAAAGCATTACCTGGACATTCCGGGAGAAAGCTACCTTGAACTCGCGGGGGAGGCCTCCAGGTTCGGCGGGGAAAATATGGAAAAAAGCGAATTCATAGAGCTCCTGGAACGGCTCTTCAGTATCATCAACCGGTCCAGGATACTGACACCGGCAAGAAACGGCATCTCTGGCACCGTGAACATAAACCGTTTCTGCGCCGAGAGCTTCTCTTTAATAACGGAAAACCGGGAGAGGACCCGTCTCTTTTCCGGGGCCCCGATTATCGTCACGAAAAACGACTACCAGAAAGATCTGTTCAATGGTGACGTGGGGCTCATACTCTCTGACCGGGAAGGAACATACCGTGCCTTCTTTAAATCAGAAAACGGATTCAGGAATTTTCCGGTCAGGTCCCTCGCCTTCTATGATCTATCATTCGCCATTACCGTGCACAAAAGCCAGGGTTCGGAATACGACAACCTCCTGTTCATAATAGATGAAAAAACCAGTGACAGGCTTTTAACGAGGGAGATACTCTACACCGGTATGACCCGGGCGAAGAAACTGGCGGTGCTGTACAGCAATCCCTGCATCCTGGAAAAGGCGGTTACAACAGTGATCAGGCGGGATTCCGGCCTGATGATAAAGCGAAATTGACCGGGCCAGGATCAGCCGGCGACCCGTTTAATCGTTCCGTTGGAAAGCATCTCCTGGAGTTCACTCAGCTGCCGCTGCTCAAAGGTATCCAGTACCCCGTCCTCGTCGGCAAGCATGAGAATTTTTTCGTATTCCGTGGTGGTTATCTCACCGTCTTCAATCGCCTTTTTTATCATTTCGGCAATCTTTCTGCCCGTTTCCGGGTTCCTGTTGTCCATCGTGTATACCTCCGGTGCGTTACCGCGCGATCTCTGTATTCTCTATTCCACTAACGATGCCCCTGATGTTGTCAAGGATTTATTCACTAAAAAAACATTGACAAAACCATCACCCGTTATGTTCTGATATCTCACCCGCGGCTGACAGCCGGACAGAATCGGGTATTGTAAGCGTTATGAGGCAGTGATGGACTATTCGAAAACAGTAAATCTTCCTGAAACCGATTTCCCCATGAAGGCGAACCTCCCGAACAGGGAACCGGAAATGCTGGAAAGCTGGGAAAAGGATAAGATCTACGACAGGATTCAAAAGTCGAGAATGGATAGTGAAACCTTCATCCTTCATGACGGCCCCCCATACGCGAACGGCCATATCCACCTCGGCCACGCCCTGAACAAGATCCTTAAAGATATTATCGTAAAGCACAAGACCATGATGGGATTCCGGGCCCCCTACGTCCCCGGATGGGACTGCCACGGCCTCCCGATAGAACTGAACGTTACCCGGGAGCTCGGCGACAGGGCCGAGACCATGAAAAAGGTGGAGATACGGAGGCTCTGCCGGGAGTTCGCGCGGAAATTCGTCGACATCCAGATGGAAGAATTCAAGCGCCTCGGTGTTTTCGGCAACTACGAAAAGCCCTACCTCACCATGAGCAGGGAGTACGAATCGCGCATCGTCGAGGTCTTCGGCGACATATTCAAAGAGAATTTTATCTACCGGAGCAAGAAACCGATCTACTGGTGCCCGACCTGCGTCACCGCCCTGGCAGAGGCAGAGGTCGAATACGGGGACCACACGTCCCCCTCCATATTCGTGAAATTCAAGGTTGATCCTTCATCTATCTCTTTCGAGGGAACGGACAGGGACGCCACTTACGTCATAATCTGGACCACCACCCCCTGGACCCTGCCGGCGAACCTGGCGGTCTGTTTTCATCCCGACTTCCAGTATTCAGCGTACAAATTTGGCGACGAGTACTACATCCTGGCAAAGGGTCTCCTCTTCCGAATGGAAGAGGTCACGGGCAGAACAATGGAGGGTGAGACTTCCCTCTCCAGAGAACAAATCGAGAAGATGAAGGTATACCACCCCTTCATCGACCGTGAATCGAAAGTTATTTTCGGGGAGCACGTCACCCTGGAGCAGGGGACCGGCATTGTCCATACGGCCCCGGGCCACGGCCACGAGGACTACATGGTTGGCCTCCAGTACGGCCTTGAAATCTACAGCCCCGTTGACGACGAGGGGAAATTCACTGCTGACTTTCCAGAGATGAAGGGGATCAACGTGTTCGACGCCAACGACAGGGTCGTAACGATTCTTTCTGACAAAAAATCCCTCATCCACACCGAGAAGATCGAGCACTCCTATCCCCACTGCTGGCGCTGTAAGAAACCCCTTGTCTTCAGGTCAACGGAACAGTGGTTTTTCAGGATAGATCACAACAACCTGAGGGGACTCGCGTCAAAGATTGTGGACGAAACCGAGTGGATCCCGAAATGGGGGGAGTCCCGGTTCCGGGGGATGGTGGAGACACGCCCCGACTGGTGCCTTTCCCGCCAGCGTTCATGGGGGGTGCCTATCCCCTCGTTCAGGTGCAAAGAGTGCGGTACAAACATGATGACCCCACAGAGCGTGAAGCTCTTCTCGGAAATCGCACTGAAAGAAGGCATAGACACCTGGTACTCCGACGACATCGAAAGGTTCGTTCCCGAGGGAACCAGGTGCGACTGCGGCTCTGAGGCCTTCGAGAAAGAGTTCGACATCCTCGACGTCTGGTTCGATTCCGGGGTGTCGCACTTCGCGGTCCTGGACGAATGGGAGGAGCTCCGGTGGCCCTCGGACATGTACCTTGAGGGGAGCGACCAGCACCGGGGCTGGTTCCAGTCGTCACTCTGGCCGGCGCTGGCACTGCGGCAACGGGCACCCTACGACACGGTCCTGACCCACGGCTTTGTTCTCGACGCCGAGGGAAAGGCGATGAGCAAATCCATGGGAAACGTGATTCCGCCGGAGAAAATCATTAAGCAGTACGGGGCGGACATTTTAAGGCTCTGGGTCTCCTCCGAGGATTACCGGAACGACGTCCGGATCAGCATGGAGATGATGAAACAGATTGCCGACTCCTACCGGAGGATACGAAACACCTTCAAGTTCATCATCGGCAACCTGTCAGACTTCACGGAAGAAGACCGGGTCCCCTACGGTGAAATCTCCGACATGGACAAGTGGATACTGCACAACCTCTATAACCTGTCTGAACGGGTCATCGACCACTACGAGAAGTACGAGTTCCACCTGGTGTACCGCCGCATTCTGAACTTCTGCGCAGTTGAGCTCTCGTCCCTCTACTTTGACATCTCGAAGGACATCCTCTACGTGGAACTGAAAGATTCGAAAAAGCGCCGGGCGAACCAGACCGTTCTCTACGAGATATACCATACCCTGACCCGGCTCATCGCCCCGGTCCTCGCCTTTACCGCGGAGGAGATCTGGCGGTTCAACAGGCACGACGGGTCGGTCCACCTTGAAAAATACCATGTCCTGGACGAAAAGTACCGTAACAACGACATCGAAAAGAGTTTCGACGCCCTGGTTGACATCAAGAAGGATGTGCTCAAGGCACTGGAAAACCTGCGCAGGGAAAAGAAGATCAAGTCCTCCCTCGAAACCGACGTCTGCATATACGTGAAGAGCCGATCGAGCAGGGAGAAGATGGCCGGTTTGGGGGACGACCTGCAGCGCTTTTTTCAGGTGGCGAAAGTCGAACTCACCGACGAGGCACTCCCGGACATGGAAAAATTCGATTACTCGTCGATTAAGATTGAGAGATCGAAGGGTGAAAAGTGCCCCCGTTGCTGGAACTTCTCTGAAAACACCGGCACCGACGAGAACCACCCGGAACTCTGCCCCCGGTGCACGACAATAATCCAATCAATGACATGAGGATCACATGAAGCGAAACGTACAGGCCGCGGCTCTGGTTATTATCATACTCGTTCTCGACGTAATCACCAAACAGGTCGTCGTCAATAATCTCGGTTTTGGCGACAGGCTCGACTATCTCGGGGGCTTTTTTCGAATATCCCTGGTATATAACCAGGGGGGTGTATTCGGCATCATGCAGGGGTATAAGAACCTCTTCCTGATCGTATCCATCATAGTCCTCGTCATGATGCTTGCGTATTATTTCCTGGAAAAAAACAAGAGCCTTCTATTCACACTGTCCATGTCTTTCATTGTCGCCGGGGCCCTCGGCAATATCATCGACCGGGTCATTCCCGGCAGGCCCGGGGTTGTGGATTTCATATCTGTCGGTGTGGACGGAGTCTACCGGTGGCCCTCGTTCAACGTGGCCGATTCATCCATAGTGGTCGGGGCCTTTCTCCTGGTCATCGTTTTCTACCAGGAAGAAAAGATGCGGAAGTCCGCAGAGTAAGAGTACATCAATATGTTCCCAAAAAAGGACCTCCTGTTTAATTAGTAGAGGTTCTCTTAATTGATAGAGGTTCCCGTAACTATTCGTAATCCACTATTTCGATTTCCCCTACAGCGATAGTATTCTCACCCGCTTTCGCGGTGACCCGGTACATACCGCCGTTGTAAAAAGACAGGTTTGTGTTCACCCTCTCTTCTTCCGGGTTAACTTCCACCGTAAGGGACTCATAGGGCTCGGTTTTCTTATCCCTTACCTCGGTAATGGCAACAAATATCTCTTCTGTTTCGAAGGGCTTATCGCATTTTATCATGGCGGTCAGTTCCCCGGTCTCGAACCTGGTACCGCAGTTTACCCCCTCTCCTTCCGGAGATACCCCCTCGCAGAACTGAACCTTGTTCGCTTTCGAACAGCCGGCAAAAAGCACCAGGACTGTCACGGCATATAAAAATATCTTCATCGCTCTTCCTTGTGATTTTTTTACAGCAGGGACCCCTGCATGTCCCCGTCATCCTCGATCTCACCGGTTTCCACACGGGCCTTTACCGGTTTCTTTTCGGCCTTCCCGTCTCCCCCCTTCTGGAGGATTTCGATTTTCTGTTCAGCCTCTTCAAGTTTTTCATGGCAGAATTTCGCCAGTGCCATCCCTTTTTCAAAGCGCTTAATAGACTCCTCAAGGCCCATCTCGCCGTCTTCCAGTTCCATGGCGATTTTCTCAAGTTCTCTCAAAGCATCCTCAAATTTAAGCTTATCCTTCTGAGATTTTTTTTCCAATGAAATCCTCCTTTCGCGCAGATATTACCTCGCAGTCCAGCGTGCCGTTGACCTGGCGCACCGAAATCATCTCCCCCGGGGCGGTGTCCTCCACGCTCTTGACGATCTTGCCGGACGAGTCCAGTGTCATGGAATACCCCCGCTTCAGTATGGACACCGGTGAAAGCTTTTCCAGAGCCCCGAGGGCCATGGAAAACCGGTGCCGCCTGTTTTTCATCATGTCCTTCACCTGGAGTTTCAGGTCGGGGATGTCCCGGACGTAATTCCGGGAACGGTGAATCCTGTCCTTCATGACCATGAGCATCCTGCTCTCCTGGTCTGCGAGGACCAGTTCCCGGTTGCTGACAAGGACCATCGGGTCCCGGAATACCCGCCGCGAGGCGACCCCCGAGAGCCTGGTCTTCCGATCTCTGAACAGGGACTGGAGGGAGTTGCTTATCCTCAGGTAGAGGTAGACTATCTCGTCTGAGAGTTCCTTTTTCACCGGTACCGCCATTTCCGCCGCGGCAGAGGGGGTCGGTGCCGCGGCATCAGCCGCATCATCGGACAGGGGATGATCGATCTGGTGACCCACGGCGCTGATGATCGGGACCCGGGAATTGTAAAAAGCCCGGACCACCGCCTCATCGTTGAAGGGCATCAGGTCCTCAAACGAGCCGCCCCCCCTGCCGGCGATGATTACGTCGACCCCCCATTCTTTCCTGTTGATTTCCTCGACAGCCCTGGCTATGCTCACCGGGGCGTCTTCCCCCTGGACGTTGGCCGGGGCGATGATAATCTCCAGGTTGCCGAACCTCCTGAGGGCGACCTTGATGATGTCCCGTATGGCCGCCCCGGTTGGGGAGGTGACCACCCCGAGCCTTCGGGGCAGGAGGGGAAGCTCCCTCTTTCTATCGGGATCGAATATTCCCTCTTCCGAAAGTTTCGCCTTGAGCTGTTCGATCCGTTTCTGGAGTTCCCCTATGCCGTCCGGTTTCACCAGGAGAACATTTATCTGGTAGCTTCCCCGCTTTTCAAAGACCGTTATGCTTCCGAAAGCGATAACGCTCATCCCCTCCTCGAGCTTGAATGAGAGCTTTTTATTGGCGTATTTGAAGAAAACGGCGGAAATGACCGCGTTATCGTCCTTCAGGGTAAAGTAGATGTGGCCCGAGGAATGATAGGTGAGATTAAAAACTTCACCCTTGACCCATATCTGGTTGAATTCCGGTGTCCCCTCAAGGGTCTTCCTGATGTCCCGGGTAATCTCCGATACGGAGTAAATTCTTGGTTCAACGACCTGTTCCATGTTTAAATGAGACATAAAGGGAGAATATTAATCAATACAATTTTCATATTTTTTACCATCTTCGTCAACATCATAAGCCAAAGACAGTAAATAAATATTTACTTGCATTTTTTGCCGTAACTGTGTTCTATAACAGAACAGCACATGCAGGATGGATTGATCGTGGATAAAAAGAACATTCTCATAACCGGATCGGACGGCTTCATCGGGGGTGAACTCTTCAGGTACTTCACCGAAAAGGGTCATGACGTCTTCGGAACGGTCTTTCGCAGGGAACCGGAAGCAAACGAAGCCAGGATCGACATCCGGGAGGCCGGTGAACTCGAAAAGATCCCTGACCGGGAATATGACTGCATCATCAACACCGTCGGCACCCTGGAGCACGACATCCCGGTGAAAAAAATTTTCGAAATCAACGCCGGATGCACAAAAAATATTCTTGAGTGGGCCGGGAATGGCCGGTGCCGGCACTTCATCCAGACCAGTTCCATCGGCGTCTACGGGTACCGGACCATGGGTGAAAACCGCACCGAGAGCGGCACAAAACGCTACCACGGCAGGTTCGCCATCCCCTACATGCGGTCAAAGGCCCTGGCGGAACGGTATATCGAGGAGAGCGGGGTCCCCTGCACTATCCTGCGCCTGCCCGCGGTACTCGGGAAAAACGACACCTTCCTCTCGCCGACGATCATATCCTTCATGATGCGGAAAGACTTTCAACTTTACGGCAGGAAAGACCGGAAGGTGTCGATACTCTACGTGAAAAACCTGGGCCCCATAATCGAAGAGCTCATCGCCGCAGGCCCCCGGAACGATCATTTCAACTGCGCTGATTTTCATATGACATGGAACGAGTTTACCGGTGAGTACGCCCGCCTCCTCAACAGTGAAATCCCCGTTAAGCGAAGATCAGGGCTCCATCTTTTATTCACGGCAAACAAGAGGGATCTCCAGCTGATTATCACCTATTCCCTGTTCGGGTCCCACTTCCCCACGGAAAAACTGGCCTCGGTGATTTCCCTTAAACCATCATTTCCCTGGAAGGAGGGGGTACGGGAGGCGGTGGAATTCTACCGCGACAGGAATTAGCAGTTTTTCAGGAGGTCCAGGAGCTGTGAGTGAATGTGCCCGTTGGTGGCAACCACGTCTGGCTCATCGGGAAGGCAGGGCCCGCCGTGATAATCGGTAACCTTTCCCCCCGCCTCTTCGACGAGGAGCATCCCTGCCGCTATGTCCCATGAATGCATGTGGAGCTCCCAGTACCCCTCGAGGCGCCCCATGGCGACGTAGGCAAGGTCAATGGCTGCGGAACCCATGCGCCTCACCCCCTGGGCCGTCGGCAGGACCGCGTTGAACTGGCGGAGGTTGTTCCGCTCGAGCTCATCCTTCCCGTAGGGAAAACCGGTCGCGATAAGGGAATACCGTATATCGTCGGTTTTCGAAACATCGATCTGTTTCCCGTTGCAGAAGGATCCTGACCCGCGGAGAGCGTGGAACATCTCGTCGAGGCAGGGGACATACACGACACCGGACACCATCCTTTCCATGGGAACAGACCAGACCCCGATGGAAACTGAAAATACAGGGATCCCATGGGCGAAATTGTTGGTACCGTCCAGGGGGTCCACGTACCAGAGGAAGTCCCCCTCTCCTTCGATGGAGTTTCCCTCCTCGGCAACGATGCCGTGATCGGGCCAGGCCATCCGAATTTCGCCGTAGAGGTACTCCTCCGATTCCCGATCGACACTGGTCACCATGTCTGTCCTGCTCTTGTACGATATCTCGGCGTCGCCGGAGCGAAACCCTTCAATTAGTATGGTACCGGCTTCCCGGGCTATTTTCCGGGAAAACTCATTGATTTCGTTGAATATCTTTTTCACCACAATCCCCTGTTGCGCCTGTCAATCCTCGTCAGGCCGAAATTTTTTGCCGCCTCGACAACCCGGTCATACTCCTCCAGGGTGATCCGCCTCCCCAGGTCAAAGCACTCCCGGTACCGGTACTCCGGCCGGAACTGGTCCATGATATTGATGTAGGTGTTTTTTGAAAGACCGGCCACGAACGCGACGACCCGTTCGCTCGAGGCGAGGTTATTCGGTAAAACAAGGTGCCTCACGAGCAGGCCCCGGACAGCGATGCCCCTGTCGTCGAGCTCCAGGTCTCCGACCTGGTCGTGCATCTCCCTGAGTGCGTCCATGGCGGCCTGCGGGTAGTCGGGAACCCCGCTCAGGGTATCCGCTGCTTCAGAGTCCATGTACTTGAAGTCGGGCATGTAAATGTCAAACACCCCCCGGAGCAGACGGAGGGTCTCCACCGAATCGTACCCCCCGGAATTATATACCAGGGGAAGGCTGAGCCCCTTCGGTATCGCGATGCAGAGGGCCTTCATGATGCTGTAGATCATGTGGGTCGGGGTGACAAAATTTATGTTGTGGCACCCCTGTTTCTGGAGCTGAATCATCATGGCCGCCAAATCTTCGAACGACACCTCAGAGCCCCGGTGAAGCTGGGATATGTCGTAGTTCTGGCAGAAAATGCAGGCCAGGTTGCAGTTCGTAAAGAATATGGTTCCAGATCCGTACCTCCCGACCAGGGGGGCCTCCTCGCCGAAATGGGCGTTATACGATGACACGAGGGGCATTTCCCCGCTGTCGCATTTCCCGTACACCCCGGCGGTCCTGTCAACCCTGCAGTTGTGGGGACAGATTGTGCAGTCAGTCATGATCTCCCGGAGGGTTTCAGAGCGCTTCTCGAATTCCCCGTTTTCGAATAGCTCACTATAAAACGGCATTAATTATATGCTTCCCCTGGTCTTTCTGCCCCTGATGAAATTCGATAAAATAATAATAACCGAAAAGCCGAGGAAAAACCACTTCAGCACCGCTGAAACAGAAGAAATAAAGATAATCCATTCGGCGTAGAATCTCATGGTGAGGATGATACTGTGGAGTATTTTTTCCGATAAGTCAAAGAAGGCAGCAGCAACAGGGACAAACAGTTTTATTTTTTCACTGCCGGTTATATCACCCAGGTCTTCCCGTTTCGCCCTAGTGTATACCTGTGCTGACGTAAGAAGGACAGCGTAAGCCGGGGGAAAAAGAAAGAGCACCCAGAGGTGTTCAATGTAGTACCGTATGCCGTTAATCCCCCATGAGGCAAGGACGCCTTCGAAATTGTGCCTCGTAAAGGCGAGCTGCAGGTATACCATGCCGACCCCGCTTTCCCCTGAGAGAACCGAGTCTATCCGGTTTATTATCAGGGTCAGTATGGTCGTGACCACCAGAGAAAAAAAGACCAGCCGGTTATCCGACAACCGCTCAACTATTTTGCTCATCAGTGGCGACATGGTATTATTCCGACTCTTCTTTATCTGTACTGACAACTTCCCCGGTAATCGGATCTATAAGGGGGAGGGTCTCGTCATCGTCCTTCAGCCGGACCTCATAAGCGGACTTGCTTACCGGCAGGGGCATTTCCGCGTCCTGTTCAACCTCAAACTCGTTTTTCCTTTCCGGCGTATCCCACTGGCTCGTCTCCTTTTCTTTCTTTTCCTGTACCGACTTGAGCCTGGATCTCGTATCAAGGTCGTTCGGATCCTCAATGAGGGCCTTGGAAAAATTTCTCTCAGCCTCGTAATAGTTTCCCAGGTTGTCGTAACACATCCCGAGATATTTGTAGATGGCAGCGCTCTTCTCGTCCTGTGCCAGTGCCTGTTTAAAATAGGTGACAGCCTCGTTCATGTTTCCCGTTGAAAACAGGTGCACTCCCATCTGGTAGAGGACCTTCGGATTGTTCGGCTTTAAACGCATGGCCTGCTGTAGATAATTAAATGACTTTTCAATGTCCTGGAGAGTGATATAGAGGAGTCCGAGACGGTAATTCGCGTCAAAGTTATTGTTGTTCATCGCGAGAATTGCGTGGTAGAGTTTTTTCGCCTCTTCCCATTTCCGTTCACTCTCGAGCCGCAGGGCCGTTGTATAGTAATAATCCTCTTTATAGGAAAGGATACCGGACAGGTACTCCCGCAGGTAGACATTATATTCACCCCTGGTTTTCAACTCATAGAGATAGCTCATCTCTGCCTCGAACTCCTCACGGGCTTCAGCCATCTCTGTCTTCTTGAGAAGGGTCAGGATAGCGTCGCTCTGCGCGAGTGAGTTTTTCACCGAGAATTGAAACAATAATCCGTTGTTCTGTTCATTGATGTCCGAAAGAAAGGTCGTGTTATTGCTGAAATATTCATCCAGGGTGCTGTTGGGAAACCTGTAATTTTTCGATTCCAGCAACAGGTAAGCGGGAAGGTATTTTTTAAA
This sequence comes from uncultured Leptospirales bacterium, assembly GCA_964514165.1. Classification (GTDB taxonomy): domain Bacteria; phylum Spirochaetota; class UBA4802; order UBA4802; family UBA5550; genus CAZEPS01. The sequence goes on along the minus strand of CAZEPS010000006.1, from coordinate 13,385 downwards.
ATCCTGCAGACTTGTTTTCCATTTTTTCCTGTCAGTTAATTTACCCTCAATGATGTGGCTCAACACGTGCAGCTCATTGTAAAACAGGCCGCTGAAATCCTCGCTTTCCCGGATCAGCCCGGAAAGTCTGTCGTATGCCTCTTCCGTGATGATGAAGGCGTCCTTACTATCAGAGGCCATGATCACCAGTACATTCGAAAAAAGATAGATGGTATGATTTTTAAACAGGGACCTGATATGGTTAACGGCTGAGTATAAAATTTCCCTTCTGCTTCCCGGGACGTTGAAGACCTGTGCAAAAATGCCGTCCTCTGCAAGCCCTTTCTTCAGTGTACGGTAATAATTTTCAGAGAAATGAAAATAACTGTTATTCTGATCGAATATATTCGGAATATCGACAACAGCCCTGTATTTTTTTCGCGAATTCATTGAGGTTAAAAAGAAATAGAGTGCCCTTTCGTCGGGCACGTATGTCTGGGTGCCGGAAAAGGGGAGCCGGTGATAGTCCACCGCACTCCTGGATACGGTATCGATACATTGGGAGTCCCTGTAGAAACCGATAATCGGGTTACGGAAAAACTTCTGGTTGCCGTCAAGGAATATGATGTTGTCGTATTCAGATTCATCCAGATACAGGGAGAGGGGCACGAGGGAACGCTTCATGTTCCGAATGATGCTGTCGTTTATATTAAATACGGGATACCGGTTCAGGAATACTGTCGCTTTTGCCTTAATGAAATTTGCGTTATAATTAACGTTCTGCAGTACTTCAAAATTTTTTATCCTGCCCGCGTACACGGAATTGTCAAGGGGAACCTGGAAATAGAGATGTATGAGTATCAGCATCGGAATAAAAACCAGGGACAATACGAAATAGATTATCTTTTTGCAGGTCTTAATGTTCCTGTTAATCAAGTATACGGCCGGTAGAAGTATATTCGCTGCCGCAAGGGCGTATAGAAGAAGAAAATACCAGAAGTTCGTGAACGGAATAAGAATCAGACAGATCAATATCGGCACCGGGAGGATGATCATGGAAAAGACAATGATACGGAACCGCTGATCATGATCATAATTTTCGATAATATTCTTTATCGTATTGTAGAGTGAAAAGCCGTATACTGCCGCCGACGGAGCAAACAACAGAATTCCAATCCAGTATACCGGTTGATAATTTACATTGTACAGTAGAACCAGGAAGAGAAAGAAAAAAAACGGGAACAGGGATTCGCTGTAAATATACCAGTTCTTCAACCTGATCATTCTTCCAATTATCATGCCGGCGATCATGGCCGCTGCGGCAACAGTGATAAAGGTGAATGACACATGGCAAAAGGGGCCGTAAAACTTTTCCACGCTCAAAAAACCGAAAAACAAATACAGTGTAATAAAAGAAAAATTAAGATAGGTAAAAACAAGGTTGTCCCGCTTTTCACTCATTTCCCTTGAATGCCTCTCGGCATCGTAATCCTCCGTATAAAACGGAGAGGGATTATAGGGAAGGTTAGTCAGAAATACAGACGGCAGAATAAGGAGAAACAAACCGGCGGCATAAGGGTTTATTTCATGTAACAGTTTCGCGTAACTGAGAAGGAAACCCAGAGAAAGACCAGTGAGAGAAAAGACTATGAGGCGAAAGATCCCCTGCTTTTCGTCAATATAATCACCGGATGATATCTTGAGAATATAACAGGCCTTGATGCCGGTACAAAGTGACCAGAGGACTAAGAGAACCGGCAGTACCAGGGGGTAATCAATCATGACCCGTGAAACAGGGTTCCCCGAAACAGGTATGAGCCCGGATGCCAGGTAGACTGCAGGGAGCAGAACATGCAGAATATCTGAAACGATATACACAATCCGGTAGTGCTGGAACTTCCGGTAAATATAGGTCCCGGCCAGGGTGCCGAGAAAAAAACCCCCTGCGACGATTATCGTTACGGCAGCTCCGGCTGGATAATAGATGAGATAGCCATTCGCCATGCAGGCAATACCGGCAAGAAAATATCCGCCTAAAAGCGAAGAAAGGGTAATATTATAGTAAACTATTCTTCTTTGTGAAATATTTGAATAATGAAATATACCCAGGAAGCTCATGCCCCTCAGTCCTTGCAATCTGAAAAATATGGTGAACCTCTGTTATATATACAGTCGGTTCCCGTGCGAATACGAGTTATAACGATACCCTCGAGTCAGTTAAGGCAGCATGCTGCAAAATATCAAATAAAAAAATATACTATACTTTTCGGCAGTTTACTGAATAAAGAATAAAAAATTACTCATTGAAAAAACAACATCATCCGACTGTAAGAATAGGGGAAAAAATTGAAAAAAATCATTATATAGCTATATCATATTCGTATATCATAATAATCACTTCTAATCGCCTATAATCATCTATAATCATCTATAAGCGGAATTTATTTTACCCTTACATAATCCGACTATATAACTGATTGGGATATCCATTCAAATCGGCAGGGAGGCCGATTATTCTAATCCGGATGATTCATGGAGGAATCGAATGATTATCAACCACAACATGTCTGCTATTAATACTCACAAGGTCCTCAAATTTCAGCACTGGGAAGTAGACAAAAACATGGAGAAGTTATCGTCGGGTATGAGAATAAACAAAGCCGGCGATGATGCATCAGGGCTTGCGGTGTCTGAAAAAATGAGGAGTCAGATTCAGGGTCTGAGACAGGCTGAACGGAACACCGAAGACGGCATGTCTTTCATCCAGACGGCGGAAGGGTATCTTGATGAGACAAGCAAAATCATCCAGAGGATCCGCGTACTCGCTGTTCAGTCAGCGAACGGGATATATTCTCTCGATGACCGGCAGTTGATTCAGATCGAGGTTTCCGAGCTTGTGGATGAAGTGGATAGAATCGCGTCCCAGGCGGAGTTCAACAAGATGAACCTTCTCCAGGGGCAGTTTTCCCGTATCAACCCCCTCTCGTCAATGTGGTTTCACATGGGCGCGAACATGCACCAGCGTGAGAGGGTCTACATCCAGACCATGACGGCACGGGCCCTCGGGATCAGGGACATCGTTCAGAATCCGATAACCCTCTCGACCCAGCGGGACTCCAACATGGCCATTGGAGTCATGGACAACGCGCTTCACGTCATTGCGAAACAGCGCGCTGACCTGGGGGCCTATTACAACAGGCTGGAACACGCCGCAAAGGGACTCATGAACGCCTATGAAAACATCCAGGCGTCAGAAAGCAGGATTCGCGACGCTGATATGGCGGAAGTAACCGTAGATTACACCAAGAATACAATACTCGTCCAGAGTGGTACTGCGATGCTGGCTCAAGCAAATCAGAAACCGCGGACAGTTCTTGAACTCTTGAGGTAGTCTTTTTTTGTAACCATTCCCTGCCGGATAGAGGTTATCCGGCAGGGAAAACGCTCTTTGAAAACATGAAATTGCTGCAAGCACCGGCGAATCCCGCGTGGTTGCAGTAATGCAACAGGTATTCCCTGTTCTTTAATGTAACCTGGAATAAAAAAATCCTGATACGGAGATCAGGTAAATCAATCACAAAGGAGTGTGACCATGATTATCAATCACAACATGAGTGCAATCAACGCTCATAAGGTTCTCAAATTCAAGCACTGGGACGTCAGCAGCAACATGGAAAAGCTGTCATCCGGCCTTCGAATCAACAAAGCCGGGGACGACGCATCCGGTCTCGCGGTGTCCGAAAAGATGAGAACCCAGATTCAGGGCCTTCGTCAGGCGGAACGAAACACCGAAGACGGCATGTCTTTCATACAGACAGCGGAAGGGTACCTCGATCAGACCGCTTCCATCCTTCAGAGGATCAGGGTTCTGGCGGTTCAATCATCAAACGGTATCTACACCCAGGAAGACAGGCAGCTCATACAGGTGGAAGTATCAGCACTTATCGACGAGGTCGACCGGATCGCTTCTCAGGCGGAGTTCAACAGATTCAAGCTTCTCCTTGGAGACTATTCCCGGACAAATCCCCAGGCGAGCATGTGGTTCCACATGGGCGCGAACATGCATCAGCGTGAACGTGTCTATATCGGCACCATGACAGCACAGGGGCTGAATCTCAAGGAACAGACAGGTGCTTTCCTTGCAAACCTCAGTACTGCAGACGGCGCGAACAGGACCATTGGCGTTCTTGACGCCGCGTTGCATAAGATTGCCAAACAGCGAGCTGACCTCGGAGCGTATTACAACAGGCTTGAATACGCGGCCAAGGGACTCATGACCGCTTATGAAAACATCCAGGCGTCTGAAAGCCGTATTCGGGACGCTGACATGGCGGAACAGCTCGTGGAACTGACAAAGAATCAGATTCTTGTCCAGAGTGGTACTGCGATGCTGGCTCAGGCAAACATGAAGACAAGAACCATTCTTCAGCTTCTTGGCGGTTAAACAAATCAGACAGCAATTCAGAGGGAATACCATATTTAAACCCGCTTTTAACGAGCGGGTTTTTTATTTATGGGAACCTCATATTTATTTAATAGAGATCTCCCCTAATAAATAAATTTATAATTTTTTTCGGTTCTAATATTTGACAAAACGAATAGTAAAATAAAACCTGTCCACAACCCGTCTCTTTATGAGACCGAAATCTTAGTGAAATAAGGACTTTACTGTAATGCTCGTACGAAAGGATAAGATTGGAAATTTAATCAAGAAAGAGCGGGAGAAAGAGAGGAAGCAGTGTGAAAAGGAGTTTTCTGCAAAGCTCCAGAATACCAGGAAGATTCTGGAGGAAAAACACCAGGAAACCGTGAAAAAACTGAAAGACAGGTATGAGAACCTGCTATCAGAAAAAGATCTGGAGATACAGAGCCTCAACAAAGAGATAAACAGGAACTATTCAATCTACCAGACCATAAGAAAGCGTGAAAAGCACCTGGATTATCTCACCAGCGAGGTGGAGGACGAGATAGAAAAAATGGTCATCAAGGTTCAGGAAACCCTGCAGCCGTTTTACCGGACCAGGGCCAAGGTCGAGGCTGTGAAGAGAAATTCCAATAAGAAAGACAAGAAGGTCCAGAATATTTTTGTGGCGAATAACCGGTAGGTCACGCTATTGCGTCGAAGAGGGTTCCCGGTTCTATACCGAGTTTAATCGCTTGAGTACCGGTGGAGGTGTACTCGTTCATTGAACCGGATGTTGCCATCTGGTAGAGCTTGTCCGCGTCCTCAACGGTCGGTTTAGAATACACGATATTGGACTCGGTCCGCCTGGTGATGCCGCGTATCTGTTCAACCTTCCCCGCGTTGTACACCGGCCAGACATAGGTCTTCGAACTTTCCACCCGGCTGTTCCGGTACGACTGGAGATTGATCTCCGCTATGCCGCTTGATATCCTCATTATACAATTATCGGAACATCAAGACCAGATCTTTACTATTTCCCCGCATGAATCTGAATATTTCAGAATATAGAAAACGGAAACCTTGTTTAAAATATTCTCGTCCTCCTGGATAGCCGTCTCTGGGAATTACTGTACTTACGCAGTCGGTTCCGCTAATGATTTCAGGTGGTGCCGGACCGTTTCTGCCGGTAATTCTTCACGGAAAGTATCACCACTCCAATTGACAGGGCGATGAGAACGATGTTTCCGGCCGAAAGCATGTAGTTTTTCTCGGGGAGATAATCCTCCACAAGGAGTATCACCAGGGAACTTATGGTGGTGATCAGCATAAAGACACCCGGAATAAGCGCGAAAAGGTGTTTCTTGCCCCGGCTCACGAGCCACAGGCTCACGGTAATGAGGGTCAGAGCCGCGAGCATCTGGTTCGCCGCGCCGAAAAGGGTCCAGAGCTGCTTGAAGGCGTTGAAGTAGGCCAGGACGAACATCAGCGCCACGCACAGGAACGAGTTGAAAATGTAGGTGTTCAGGATCTTCGGCACCTTTTTAAAGAGCATCCTCCAGAGCTCCTCGAAGAGATACCGGTTCAGTCGCACCGCCGTGTCTAGGGTCGTGACCACGAATCCCTCCACCATGAGGATACCGAATACCGCGCCGTAGATGACCGGTATGCCGGTTGACTTGTTCAGGAGCCCACCCATGCCGAGGGCGAAGGCCAGGACCGGGTTTGACTTAACCCCCGCTTCTGCGGGAAACACCAGGCTCGAATAACTCGAGAAACTGAGTCCGACCCCGAGGGCGATAATGACCCCTATGGCGAGAAGGCACTCCAGGACCATGCCCCCGTAGGCCACGGTCCTGGCGTCGGGGCGCTCTTTCGCTATCTGCTTGGCCGTGGTCCCCCCGGCTACCAGGGAGTGGAACCCGCTGATGGCACCGCAGGCGATGGTGATAAAGAGAATCGGCCAGAGGTGGCCGAGCTTGAGAGACCCTTCAGCGATGTTCACGGTGGGTACGTCCAGCGGCATCCCCTTCACTCCGGCTATGACCGCCCCGATCATCATTGCGGCAATCCCGCCGTAAAGGAGGAACGAGTTGGTGAAATCCCTCGGCTGGAGTATTATCCATACCGGTATCCCGGCGGCGATTATCGTGTACACCGACAGGATGACCATCCAGGTGAAGGCATCAATTTTTACCGGGTACTTCAGCCCAATCTGTATCGAAACAACGCATACCGCGATTGCTATTCCCGCGGCCAGGACGCTCCGTATGTTCCTCTTATAAAGAAGATAGCCGAACAGGGGGGAGAAAAGGGTTATGATGATGACTGACATTGATGCAATACCCCCGACTACGGCGTACTCCACCCCGTTTTCCGTGACCGTCTGTATTCCCAGGTTATCTGCGGCCGGGAAGAAAGAGAGGGGATACTTGGAAGAGAGTGCCGTGGTGGTCAGGGTCAGAAATACCGACGTCACCATGAGAAGCATGATGATGGTGAACCCGATGAAAAGGAGAAAACCGGTTCTTCCCATGGTCTTTTCCGCAATTTCTGCCATGGACTGCCCCTTTTCACGGATCGATGCGAGGAGGGCGGAAAAATCGTGAACCGCGCCGATAAGAACAGTTCCAATAACAAGCCAGAGCCAGACCGGAAGAAACCCGAAGATGAATCCCACGCAGGGACCCACGATAGGCCCGCCCCCTGCTATCGAGGCAAAGTGATGCCCGAAGACAACGAATTTCCGCGTGGGAACGTAATCGACCCCGTCGTTGATCTCTTCAGCCGGGGTTTCGTGGCTGCCGTCCACGTCGAATATTTTTTCAATGACCGGGGCGTAGAACCGGTAACCGATGTAGAGTATAACCAGGGATGCAGTAAGGACAAGAAGTATGTTCATCGCCGTTCCTCCTCTCAGGGATGCAATCGGGAACCCGTCATTCCAGTAGATCGAAACACCTTCCATCGTCAAGAAGAAAAGGGGCTCCATGACGGCTCTGACCCCCATACCCGGTTTAAACCGGTTTTATCCTTGATTATTTAGTGATAAAACCGGTTTATAGAGAGACCTTTTCCTGTGAATAGTCATTATATTGAAAATTCAACAAGAACCAGGAAGCACATTCCCTGGAGGAAAAGGTATCGCAAAACAGAGGAGTCGCCATGCTGCCTGAAGGCAAGTTAGACATTTCGCAATTGAAAGAACTGCTTGTTTCACGGGGAGCGTCGAACAGGGGAATAGTTCAAGGTCCCGCGATTGGAGTTGATGTAGCCGTTATCGATTTTGACGCTGCAAAGGAACGTGCTTGCGAATACTATGGAGTTGATCCGGCATCAAGATGCTTTCTTATCTTGAAGTCGGATCCGATCACCTTTCCAACGTCACATCCCGGCAGATATGTGATTATAATCAACGGGAACGACCTGGTCACAGCCGGGGCTGTTCCCTACGGTTTTCTCGTCACTCTTGTCGCACCTGTTGGTAACGAAGAATCCAGGTTGTTGGCCATACAGCGCGAGTTACACGAAGCCGCGAAAGATCGGAATATTTCCATACTCGGGGGTCATACGGAAATTTCTTCCACAGTTAATTCCATTATCGTCAGCGGTTTCATGGTCGGCTTCGTGCCGGAAGTTTTTCTTCCAAAACACGAGTCTGTTGAAGTCGGCGATGTAATCGTCCAGGTCGGATGGGCAGGAATCGAGGGAACATCCATCCTGGCATCTGAAGGGAGAGACAAACTAAAATCACATCTCACACCTTCAGAATTACAAACCGCTACGAACACAATCGAACTTATCGATATTTCCGAAAGGGCCCTTGCGATTAATAGTAAATACCGCCCAAAGATGATCCATGACTGTACAGAGGGAGGTATACTGGGCGGTTTATATGAGATGATTTACGCGTTACGAATGGGCGCGGATATCACCGGCCCGTTCCCCGTAATGAACGAAACGGGAAAAATCTGTGAACTCCTTGAAATAGACCCCCTGCGGCTAATCTCGTCCGGCACCTTTTTCGTCGTGGCAACCCGAAAATCTGCAGAGCAAATCGTGGCTGATGATTATCAGGTTCCCTGTCGAATAATCGGAAAGATGCGCCCCTCTGATGAAGGCGTTACCTGTGACGGAAAGCCTCTGGCAGGGTCAGAGCCGGATGAACTGATACCGGGGCTGGCTAACCTGGAAAAACTGTAGCTGTTCCCACATTGAATCACCGCATCTTTTTTTCTTTACAATTCAGGGATAATTACAATATTATAACTAATCCAGGCGGCACGGCAGCCGCTTAATTCTGCATGAGAAACACAAAGGAAGAAACCATGGGAAAATCAGTTACCTGCAAAATATTAGAGGAACACCTGGTAGACGGCGACCTCAGCCAGGGAAACGAAATAGGAATACGAATAGACCAGACCCTTACCCAGGACGCCACCGGCACCATGGCCTATCTTCAGTTCGAAGCCATGGATATTCCGATGATACAGACAGAATTGTCGGTATCCTATGTCGATCACAACACACTCCAGACCGGGTTCGAAAACGCGGACGACCACAAGTACCTCCAGACCATGAACGCCAGTTACGGGATCTACTTTTCCAAGGCGGGCAACGGGATCTGCCACCAGGTCCACCTGGAGCGGTTCGGCCGCCCCGGGGGAACACTCCTCGGCTCCGACAGCCACACTCCGACAAACGGCGGCATCGGTATGATTGCCATCGGCGCCGGAGGCCTCGACGTGGCGGTGGCAATGGGAGGCGGCGCCTTCTACCTCCCGGCGCCGAAGGTTATCAACGTGAAGCTGACCGGCAGGCTCAGGCCCTGGGTTTCTGCAAAGAACGTGATTCTCAAGGTACTGGAGATCCTCACCACCAGGGGCAATGTAGGATACATAATCGAATATACCGGTGACGGGGTCGAGACCCTCACCGTGCCGGAGCGTTCCACCATCACCAACATGGGGGCAGAGGTGGGAGTTACCACCTCCATCTTCCCGAGCGACGGCGAAACCCTTGCCTTTCTCAGGGCCCAGGGACGCAAAGATGCCTGGAGGGAGATACTCCCCGACCCGGACGCTGAATACGATCGTACCATTGAAGTCAACCTCTCGGAGCTGGAACCCCTGGTCGCCTGTCCCCACTCCCCGGACAACATAAAAAAGGTTTCTGAACTTGAGGGGATGAAGGTCGACCAGGTGGCAATCGGGAGCTGCACCAACTCCTCCTACAAGGACCTGATGAACGTGGCGGGAATCATAAAGGGGAAGAGGGCCCATCCGAACGTGAGCTTTATCGTGGCCCCCGGTTCAAAACAGGTATTTGAGATGATCGCGAAGAACGGCGCCCTGGCTGAGATCATAGCCGGGGGGGCCCGGATCATGGAGTCGGCCTGCGGCTTCTGCATCGGGGTCGGCCAGGCCCCCATCAGCGACGGTATTTCCCTCCGCACCAACAACCGTAACTTCGAGGGAAGGTCCGGCACCCGGTCAGGCCAGGTCTACCTGGTGAGCCCCGAGACCGCGACCCTTTCCGCCATAGAGGGGAAGCTGGTGAACCCACTAAACTACCCCCCGGAGGATTATCCGAATTTCGACATACCGGCGGAATTCCACATCGACGACTCCATGATAATCCCGCCGACGAAGGAAAAGGTTGAGATTATACGGGGGCCGAACATTGGTGACCCGCCGGTGAGTGATCCCCTGATGGATGAATTTACCGCGAAAATCGAGCTCAAGGTGGGGGACAAGATAACCACTGATCACATCATGCCCGCGGGCCCGCGGCTGAAATACCGGTCCAACATACCGAAATACTCGGAATACGTGTACGAAAACGTTGATCCCGACTTTCACAGGCGGGCCATGGAGAACAAGAACAGCGGGGTGTATACCGTCATCGTCGGCGGAGACAGCTACGGCCAGGGGTCCAGCAGGGAGCACGCGGCAATCTGCCCCATGTATCTCGGGGTCCGTTTGGTAATGACGAAATCCTTCGAGCGGATCCACTCCACAAACCTGGTGAACTTCGGCATCCTCCCCCTCCGATTTACTGATGAAGGTGACTATGACGCGCTGGACAGGGGACATTCCATTTCGGTGAAGAACCTCCGCGGCCAGGTGAAAGAAGGAACCGGTATAACTGTGGAAATCGACGGAAAAGAATTCACGTTCGAGCTCTTCGCCTCGGACCGCCAGCGTGATATTCTCCTTGAGGGGGGGCTGCTCAATTACACGAAAAAGAATCTTTAACCCTGACCGGTATCGGCTGCCGCCTGGATCAATGGACGGGAACACCATACTCTGCCAGCCTGACTCCCGAAAAGGGTGTTCAGCATGCTGCGGCCTCTTCAATTTCCGCGACATCTCCCGAAATGCCCTGGAAAAGTTTCTGGAGGCCGGGGCTGAACGGGGCGGCAGTTTTTCGGAATACGAATTCCAGGAACTGGGAATTCCGGACGATCAGAAAATCGAGCAAAGGGATATCACTTCACACATCTGCCCCTACCAGGGGTTTCTTGAGGAGGGGAGGCCCGGGTGCCTGATGCACCCAAGTGTTAACAGCAGGGATCTGAGAAACCGGTCCCTGTTCGGCAAGACGATATGTTCCTCTTTCCTCTGTCCCGCTCACGAGATTTTAAACCAGTCACAAAAAATGATCCTGATTAACCGGATAGACGACTGGTATACCTATTCCCTGGCCATACTGGATCCCTGTTCATTCGCGTGGATCTGTGACGCCCTGGACAGGCTCCTGCCCGCAGGGAATGATCATCTTTACGGAGACATCCTGGCACGATGCATCAGCCTTCACGGGGAGCATCTCCGGGACTTTCCCGGGCCCGTTTTCCACTATTCTCTGACGGAATACCGAAGCGCCAGCCGTGGCTTTTCCCTGGTCCACGAAGCCATGGCCCCGGAGCGGGAAAAAATCAGCGCTTTTATCCGCGAGGCAGCCGGGACCCTGCACTCGATCTGAACATTACTGCCACTTGAAGAAGGCGGATCCGATCACGAGGAACAAGAGGGAGGTGCCGGCCATAATAAGGAACTCAAACTGCACGTCCCCGAACGACGCCCCGTCGTTCATTATCTTCCGGGCGCTGTCTATCATGTGGGTGAGGGGCAGAAACTGGGAGACCTTTTTCACCCACGGTTCAGCCCCCTCCAGAGAAAACCATACCTCTGAAAGAAACATCATGGGCCATGATATGAGGTTCAGGATACCACCGGCGAATTCCTCGCTGCTGCTTCTCGCGGACACCAGGAGTGCGATTGTGACAAGGCTGAACCCGCCCAGGGTAAATGCAATGAACAGGGTTACGTAGGACCCCCGGCACTCGAAACCGTAGAGCCAGGCGCACCCGGCATAGACGATTACGGTGGTGACGATAATGACAAACATCCTGGAGAGTATCTGGGCCGAGAGAAACTCGAACCTCTTGACCGGGGTAACGCTCAGCCGCTTCAACACACCGTTTTTTCGGTACCGCACGACAATATACCCGACCCCGAACAGGGCGCTGAACATGATGTTCATGCAGATGATGCCGGGGAAAAGCCATTCAATGTAGGGTATTTCCCTGCCGGTCACGCTTTTCTTTGCGTAAAAATCCGTATTCGTACTCCGGGTCGACAGGAGAATCTTTTCCACAATGTAGCTCTTGGGGGAGGTGGAGCTCATCCAGTAGGTGCCCTCATCAGGGTTTATCAGGAAATCGAGCTTGTGGTGCTGGAGCAGGTCCATTGCCTTTGACCGGTCGTTAAACTCGATAACCTCTATGAACCTGGTTTTTTTAAACTCGGTGAACATCTCTCTCTGGATACTTTTTGTTTTCACATTCACGGTCTGTTCCATGACGCCGTTCAGACCATGAATGACACCCACCTTGTAGAGGGCCCTGCTGTCCTGGTTGAAGAGAAAACTGAAGCCGATTATCACGAAAAAGGGAAAGATGATGTTCCACGCCAGGGCGGACCTGTCCCGGTAGAATTCCTTGGTCCTCGATTTCGTCAGTGTCCATATCCTGCTTAGCATGTTATTCCTCAGGTCCGCAGTTCCTTCCCGGTCAGCTTCAGGAAAAGGTCTTCCAGGTTCTGGGACCGTACCGTGATATTGGAGAGATCCACCCTCTTCTCCATGAGGGACTGGAGGCAGTAATTCAGGTTGTCGGTCTGTATCTCCACCCCGCCGTGAATCTCGAAACACTCACAGGGGAGTTCACAGAACTCTTCCGTATAGTGTTCACCGCGGATTATAATCGTGGTTTTGTTCGCGTGTTGGCTCAGGAGTTCAGCCGGGGAGCCAATGGCGATAATCTTCCCGAGGTCCATGATGGCTATGGTGTCGCAGAGTATCTGGGCCTCCTCCATGTAGTGGGTGGTGAGGACAATGGTACGGTTTTCGGCCTTTATTTTCTCAACAATATCCCAGAGATACCGCCGAGCCTGAGGATCAAGGCCGGTGGTCGGCTCGTCGAGGAAGATGAGCTCCGGATCGTTCGCCAGGGCGAGGGCGAGATTGAGGCGCTGCCGCTGCCCACCAGAGATCTTCCGGTTGTCCCGGTCGATTATTTCCCGGAGGTTGCAGATTTCAATGAGCTCATCAAGATCGGCCCGTTCGTTGTAGAGGTTGCGGAATGTCTCGATGGTCTCCTGAACCGTAAGGTACTGAGGAAGTTCCGTGATCTGGAGCTGTATCCCGATCTCCTCGAAGAATCGGGGGGTCCGCTCCGCCCCCTTGTAGATAATTTCCCCCGAGGTCATGGGGATGATATTTTCGATGATTTCTATGGATGTGGTCTTTCCCGCCCCGTTGGGGCCGAGAAGGCCGAAGCAGGTCCCCTTCTCAATGGTAAAGCTTATCCCGTCAACGGCCCGCACCTCGGGATAGGTTTTCACCAGGTCCCTGATTTCCAGTATCGTTTCCATCTTCAGTTCCGGATACAGTCATCATCCGGGACCTGACAAATGTCAAGGATATAGCGGATTCCCTTTTC